>NZ_AULI01000012.1 GCF_000425205.1 Pontibacillus halophilus JSM 076056 = DSM 19796
CATAACGGCGCTTTCGATAGAACAAATACGTTGTCCGTTCGAAGAGTTTAAGGTGTTGGATTTTTTGGGTTCGATAGTCATGAATGCGTTGGGTCCACTCACCGCACGACTTACATTTATGACTCTTCTTTGGAACCTCCACATAAAGATGAAAATCTCCACCGATTTCTTCACTTTTCTTGATAATTACACTTTGTAGTCCTGGTATCGGGATGTTAGAATACACGTACACGCAACTCCTTTACTGATTTGTTTCTCGTCAATTCAAGTGTAGTAAAGATTGGAGCTTGCGTGTTTTTTTATGCCAAATTTTCTACGTACCCCAACAAATATTTTAGAGCCTTTTAATAAAGAAAACCCGTTGCATCTTTGCAACGGGTTTTTTGTTATACAGTTTCAGCTTCTGCTTCTTCTGCTTTTTGTCGATGGTATTCTTCTGCGATTTTATCGACTTCTTTTTTCAATTCTTCAACCATAGTTTCTTCAGGGACTTTACGTACAGTTTTCCCGTGGCGGAAGAGGAGCCCTTCGCCTCTGGCACCTGCAATTCCGATGTCAGCTTCACGCGCCTCTCCAGGTCCGTTAACCGCACAGCCTAACACAGCTACTTTAATCGGAGCACGGATATTCTGAATATACTCTTCTACCTCATTTGCAATTGAGAAGAGGTCGATTTCAATACGTCCGCATGTTGGGCAAGAGATTAATGTAGCGGCATCAGATGCCAATCCAAACGTCTTCAGCATTTCACGACCCACTTTTACCTCTTCAACAGGGTCTGTACTTAGGGAAACTCGAAGTGTACTTCCAATCCCCTTACTTAGGATTGCACCAAGGCCAGCAGCACTCTTAACCGTACCAGCAAACTGAGTACCGGCTTCAGTAATTCCAAGGTGTAGAGGATAAGGAATGACTTCTGCTGCTTTTTCGTAGGCTTCTACTGCAAGACTTACGTCAGATGCTTTTAGAGACACGATAATATCGTGGAAATCTAACTCTTCAAGGATTTGAATATGGTGAAGGGCACTTTCTACCATACCCTCTGCAGTCGGATAACCATACTTCTCTAGGATTCGGCGTTCTAGAGAGCCGGCATTTACTCCAATCCGAATTGGGATTCCTTTTTCTTTAGCTGCGTTTACAACCGCTTCAACTTTGTGACGACGGCCAATATTACCCGGATTAATTCGGATCTTGTCTGCGCCGCCTTCAATTGCTTTCAACGCAAGCTTATAATCGAAGTGAATATCTACAACTAACGGTATATTGATTTGTTTTTTAATATCAGCAATTGCGTTCGCTGCCCGTTCATCTGGACATGCAACACGCACAACTTGACACCCAGCTTCTTCAAGACGATGAATCTCAGCAACTGTTGCCTCAACGTCATGAGTTTTCGTGGTGGTCATGGATTGAACAACAACTTGGTCGCTGCCGCCAATCGTAAGATTTCCAACCTTAACTGGACGTGTATCCTTTCGGTGAATAACTGCCATTGAATATCGCTCCTTTAATCATGCGATTCTTTCTCAAAGTGTGAAAGATTCCTTTTACATTATAAGGGGAATCAATGAAAATGAGAAGTTAAAGCATTCATTTACAGCAAACCCACTATTGGTGATTGCTATATACAGGGAATTTATACGTTTTGTTCACTTGAACTTGATGCGGGTCTATAGTAGGGTTCAATGATTCAAAATCTAAAATCATCTGCTCCATCGTAACAGGTGGTCCTGTGCGGTTCAAGTTCTCAACTATAGAGAGCACGGTCTCTCCAGCCTTTACGGTATGCTTCACTGACTGATAGCGATTAGAAGGCTTTTCTATTTGCTTATTGTCTTCATTTACTTCAGTGGGTGCTTCTTTATTGATGTCTGTGGTATTGGCAAACACCCCAACCGTTAAATCATGTCTAATACTTAACAGAAATAAGATGACAAATGCAACTAATAGCAACCGTTTAAGCAAACCAACCAATGTACCTGCCCCTTTACAAGTTATTGTTTTACTAATTCGATGAGAGAAGGCCAAAATCTTCTTGAAACGATTGACTAGTTTTGTCGTATATATAAGTACAACGTTTGAGGAGGAGAGGGGACATGGAACCAGTGTGGCTCAGCTTTATCGTATTAGGGTTGGGGACAATGTTTTTAATCGGGGAGATGCTCGTTAACACAAGGGGGATCTTCGGAGTATTAGGATTCGGGCTTGTGACGTTGCATTTTATTTCGTATCTTTCTCCCTATATGGTGGGTATCTCTATTGTTCTATATTTTGTTGGACTGCTGTGTATCTTTATAGATGGGAAGTTTCTAAATGATGGAACGTTAACAACTCTTGGTCTTGTTAGCATGCTCATTACGGTCGGAATGAGTTCTCCTTCTTGGCAAGCGGGGTTATACGGAATATCAGGTGTTATGGTCGGTGCGGCGTCTTCCTTATTGCTATTGAAAGCATTCCCGAAACGAAAGATGTGGGACCGAATTACACTTCTTGACAGGATGACATCTGAGTCAGGCTATTCGACAGTTAATGAATCCTACCACGAGTTAATCGGGCAAATAGGGGAGACGAAAACGCCTTTACGCCCTGTTGGGACTATGCGATTAAACGATCAAGATTATAGTGTGGTTTCAAATGGCGAATGGTTAAATAAAGGGGAACAAGTTAAAGTTGTTGATGTGGATGGTACAAAGATACTAGTAAAAAAGTTCTGATTACATGAATGATTTAACATTGGTTTAACACGATGTTTACACTCCGTTGTCATACTCTAGTGTGGGATATGAAATAAAGATATGGGGTGTTCTTCGTGAAAAGACTGAAGTTTCCCACGAAATGGAAGGGTGAGCGTGTTAATGGATGGAAGGAAAAAGTACGTTTAAGAAGCCGTCTTCACCGTTCCGAGAAGGATTATTGGCATCAGTTCTCATTTCAAACTCGCTTAATCGCAATTGTAAGTATGTTAGTTGTTGCATCAATTGCAATCATAGGATTTATGTCTTATTCAAAGGCGAAGGATAGTCAAATGGAGCTGGTCAATGACCGACTCGTGCGAGAAACTGCCTCAGTCCGTGACATGGCTGAGCGGATGATGTATGCATACATTGGAGACGAGGAAGAATTTCAGTCACAGATGAACGAAGTGATTGCCTCGCAAAAGTCTGATTTAGTACAGGATGGATTTGGTGCGAAAATCCACCTACTTAAAGAGGGAGAAATTCTTGCCTTAGCGAATAACGGGAAAGAGACGAGTGATTTCCCTGAAGAGCTTGCCATTGAAATTCAAATGATAGAAGATGGCAGTGAATTTGGAGAGTTTAACGGGGAGCAAAGGATGTTTGCATACAGTGCCATACAGGAACTTAAGGGCGTATATGTAATTAGTGTTCCTGCTAAAGATTTTATGCACCCAATTAACCAGTTAGCCAAATATACGATTACCGTTGGCGTAATCAGCTTAGTACTTATCGTACTTATCGTTTCATTATTTATTCGAGCTATGGTACGTCCAATTAAGGAGTTACAACACATTATGCATGCTTCGAGTGAGGGGCGCTTCGAGGGGATTGATTCCATATCAACCACGATTCCAGAAGTTCGCTCCTTGGCTAATAGTTATAAGGAAATGACGGCTCGCATTGAATATATGCTCATGAATATAGGTGGGGCTGTGAATCAATTAGCTTCTACAAGTGAAGAGCTGGCTGTTTCATCTTGTAAATTAGGGGATAGTCAGCAAGATATGAAGAAAGAATTAACAGAAGTAGTAGAGGGGACGGAACAAACAGAAGGTACGTTCCTTGAACAGATGAGCTTGTTCTCTGAATTGAAACACTATATGGACCGTTTACTTATGTCTTTCAATAACATGTATGAGGAACAGAAACTGATGAATCAGTCGGTTTCAAGCGGGGATGAGAGTATAGCTTCCATCATGAATGCGTTGCATACCTATCACGATGGATTTAAGCAGATGACAGTAAAGATTCAAGAATTTGAAGACTACACCGTTAACATTGATGTAGCGGGTAAGATGATTCAAGATTTAGCGGAGCGTACAAAGTTACTTGCTTTAAACGCCACCATTGAGGCTGCAAGAGCGGGGGAAAATGGGAAAGGCTTTGCAGTCGTTGCGAGCGAAGTTCGAAAACTAGCCGACAATTCGAGAGAAGCTGCTATTGTTATAGATGAGAAAATGAAAGAAACCCTCGTTATCAGTCAATACTTATCAACAGAATTTCATGGGGTGTACAACCAGCTTACAACCCACTTAGACCATGCAAATTCTTCTAAAGAATCGTTCGATCATCTCAGAAAGCACATTCAAACCTTTAATGACAGTATTGATGTATCCAAGCAGGATGTTACACAAGCTGAATCGCTTATCCCCCTCATGGAGGACGCTTTCAATGAGTTTCATAAAGTGACAAAGCATACGTTGCAATCAGGAAAGCGATTAATTGAAACGTCTGATATGCAAGATCAGCAAATGAAAGAGACTGATGAAGTTCGGATAGCGCTCATTTCACTTTCAAAGGAATTATCAACCATAACAGATATAAACCGTAAACACCCTAGCCAATAAGTCAAGGGTGTTTGTTTTTGTTTCGATTTGGAATGGCCGAGACAGAAAGTAAGGTGTAGATAAGTGCCATGGTGAAATAGAAAAGAAATAATAACGATGATGAAAAGACGAATGCTTCTACGATTGCTGTTAACAGAGTAGGCAACGTGAGCGCATAGATGGCAATTTGCCAAGTATGTTTGTACGTTAGAGACTTTCCTTGTTTCTTTCCTAGGAATAGTCCTATGGCAGCCACTGCACAGCTAACCAATAAATAAATCATAATACTTGAAAGATACACCAATGAAACGGACACGATATAAGGTAAAGCTTGATTAAAACGCACAGAGATTCCTAAGGCATCAGCAAGTATGTACGGAATAAGCTGAATGCCTGTGATATACAACATATAAGCGAATACATAATGCACTTTCTGAAGTCTAAACGCTCCTATTCGTTTAAACTGATACGTACTCCAAATGAAGGACTTCCAAAAGTTCACAACATCACTCCTATAAATACCTCGCTACATCAATTTTAAAAAATCCAATAAATGAAATCAATTTAAATTTCTTCAAGTTATTTTAGGTTGCTTTGTAAAGTCTATGTAAAGATGGTGTGTAACCGACAAAAAATCCTTTACAAGGGGTTTACCATTAATTAATAATGGATAAGGGTTAGCGCTAGAACGCTCCAAAAAAAGAAAAAACTCGGATGAAGGGATGACTCCTTTTGGATATTCAAGACATTATCTTTCAGTTTGTTGGAGGATTAGGTATCTTTCTATTCGGCCTCAAGTATATGGGGGACGGTCTGCAAAAAGCAGCAGGCGACAAACTACGTACGATTTTGGACAGATTTACGACAAATCCGTTCATGGGCGTGCTAGCTGGTATTATTGTAACAATTCTAATCCAGAGTAGCTCTGGGACAACGGTGTTAACCGTGGGTCTTGTTAATGCTGGATTTATGACACTAAGACAAGCCATCGGTGTCATTATGGGTGCAAACGTAGGGACAACGGTTACGGCCTTTATTATCGGTATCGAATTAAAGGAATACGGATTACCGATTCTTGCAGTTGGTGCACTGATGATCTTCTTCTTTAAGAATAAGAAACTCAGCTACCTTGGTCAGACGTTATTCGGTTTCGGTTCATTATTCTATGGATTGAAATTAATGAGCAACGGTATGAAACCTTTACGTAGTTTAGAGGCATTCCAAGATTTAACCGTAAGTATGAGTGATAATCCTATTCTTGGGGTTGTTATCGGTACGATATTTACGGTAATTGTACAAAGTTCTAGTGCAACAATTGGGATCTTACAAGGATTATTTGAACAAGGAGCTATTGATATTAATGCTGCTCTTCCAGTACTATTTGGAGACAATATCGGTACGACAATTACAGCAATCTTAGCTTCAATTGGTGCGAGCGTAGCAGCAAAACGTGCTGCATTTACTCACGTAATCTTCAACGTGGTAGGGACAACCATCTTCTTAGTTGGCTTAAGTCTCTATACACCGGTAGTAGAGTTCGTGAAGGATGCACTTGGGTTAAATGCAGAAATGACAATTGCTTTCGCGCATGGAATCTTTAACTTGACTAACCTTATTATTCAGTTTCCGTTCATAGCTGTGCTAGCGATAATTGTAACGAAGTTGATTCCAGGGGAAGATTCTGTAGTCGAATCAAAACCAAAACACTTAGACCCAATTTTCATTGAACAATCACCATCTCTTGCCCTTGATCAGGCTAAGAACGAAGTGATGCGAATGGGTGAATTTGCATATCAGGGTCTAGAAGAAGTTTCCCTTTATATGAACAATCACAGTCGTAAGCACGCGGATAAAGTCATGCAGATTGAAGAAGCGTTGAATAATCTAGACAGACAGATTACAGATTATCTCGTGAGCTTATCTAGTTCATCACTAACAGAACTAGAAAGTGAAAAGCATACAGCCTTACTTGATGCTGTACGTGACTTAGAACGAATTGGTGACCACATGGAGAATATGGTGGAACTTGTAGACTATAAAGTATCCAATAAAGTGGACCTTACAGAAGAAGCACAAGCTGACTTGAACGATATGGTTAATCTTACGATGATTACAGTGAAGCAAGCTGTTCGTACTCTTGAAACAATGGACCGCGAAGAAGCGCTCTCTGTTACACGCAAGGAAGATCAAATTGACCAAAACGAGCGTTTATATAGAAAGAAACACATCCTTCGTATGAATGAAGGGAAATGTTCTGGAATGGCTGGCATTGTCTTCGTTGACATGTTAAGTAACCTTGAACGTATTGGAGACCACTCTGTAAATATCGCAGAAGAGGTTCTTGGGAAAGATAAAGAAAATGTAATGTAAGAGGTGAGGGAGTGATACTCCCTCATCTTTTTTTGGGGTTGATTGAATAGATTCCTTTACAAACAACATACCTATGCTAAATTAGATAGAAGAAAAGAAAGGCTAGTTAATCATGGTTGTAGTAGATAATCTTGTTATTATCAATATTTTTTTCATTTAAATCGTTGACGAAGTAGGGGGGGCGTGGTAATATAAATATTGTCGCTTTGAAGACAACGACGTTTTACTTCTCGTTAATAAATTGAAATTAACTATTGACGTGTTACTCTATACGTACTACAATGTAACAGTCGCGTTGAAAACATTTTATTTATTCCAACGTAGCTCAGTGGTAGAGCAATCGGCTGTTAACCGATAGGTCGCAGGTTCGAATCCTGCCGTTGGAGCCAAATGGCGGTGTAGCTCAGATGGCGAGAGCGCACGGTTCATACCCGTGAGGTCGTGGGTTCGATCCCCTCCACCGCTACCATATTCTTATACTAGCTATACATACTTTCATAATGGCGGTTGTGGCGAAGTGGTTAACGCACCGGATTGTGGTTCCGGCATTCGAGGGTTCGATCCCCTTCAATCGCCCCATATTGAAAGGACCCTTAGCTCAGTTGGTTAGAGCTATCGGCTCATAACCGATCGGTCGCAGGTTCGAGTCCTGCAGGGTCCACCATCGTACGGAGGAGTACCCAAGTCTGGCTGAAGGGAGCGGTCTTGAAAACCGCCAGGAGGTTCACGCCTCGCGGGGGTTCGAATCCCTCCTCCTCCGCCATTTTTTTACTCATAAATGGGATTATTATCGAAAAGCAGAAAGCTTCTAGTAGAATAATCATCATCGCTTTGAGCACAAAAGAATTAACATCTTGAATACGCTTCTGATTCACAATAAGAGGAGCGGAATTTTAATAAACATGGCTCGGTAGCTCAGTCGGTAGAGAAACCGTAAACCTCACTGAATCATCTTCATTGTAGGTTTTGCGAAAAGCAGAAAGCTTCTAGTAGAATGATCATCATCGCTTTGAGCACAAAAGAATTAACATCTTGAATACGCTTCTGATTCACAATAAGAGGAGCGGAATTTTAATAAACATGGCTCGGTAGCTCAGTCGGTAGAGCAACGGACTGAAAATCCGTGTGTCGGCGGTTCGATTCCGTCCCGAGCCACCATTCCTATATTTTTGAGTGTGTTTCAGCTACTAGGCTGAAATTTTTTTGTGTTTAAAGACGTTTTAAATGCACACACGAGGGTAAATTAAAATGTGAATTGTAGCCTTGAAATTTAGCAAACCATATTGTTTGCAAGCAATGGAGCGTTTTGATACGCTTACAATGGAGCTAGCGAAAGTAGCTTTAGGTTACATACTTTTAAAGGAGGAGATTCAAGATGGCTAAATTTGAACTACCAGAACTACCATATGCATACGATGCACTTGAACCTACGATTGACAAAGAAACAATGAATATCCACCACACTAAACACCATGCAGGTTACGTGAACAAGCTAAACACTGCGTTAGAAGGACACGCTGACCTTCAAGATAAATCCCTTGAAGAACTTCTAAGCAACAACCTAGAAGTAGTACCAGAAGACATCAAAACTGCTGTACGTCGTAACGGCGGCGGACATGCAAACCACTCTCTATTCTGGACAATCATGTCCCCGAATGGTGGCGGCGAACCTACTGGTGAACTTGCTGAGAAAATCAGCAGCAAATTCGGTAGCCTAGACGAATTTAAAGACCAATTTGCAAACACTGCAGCAGGCCGTTTCGGTTCTGGTTGGGCTTGGTTAGTTGTGAACAATGGCGAGCTTGAGCTAATTGATACACTTAACCAAGATTCTCCACTTATGGAAGGTAAGACTCCGATTCTTGGTCTTGATGTTTGGGAGCACGCTTACTACCTAAATTATCAAAACCGTCGTCCTGATTACATTTCTGCATTCTGGAATGTAGTAAATTGGGATGAAGTTGCACGTCGTTACGAAGCAGCTAAATAATAACAAAGGAAGAAGGTGCAGCCTATGGCTGTGCCTTTTTTTATGGATACAATCCTTCTAGTGTATATAGCGACCTCACTCTTTTAGCGCATAAGTCATTATTGGTTTGAAGAGAATAAGGAGTAGCTACTGGAGGGATTGTGTTATGAAAAAGGGTATCGCACGTCTATTAGGTGATGTGGAAGTAACGCGTGATTTGATACTGTTACTGACGATAGGTGGGCTCTACTCGTTAGGGATCTTCCTTTCAAACACATTTGTGAACATATATCTTTGGAAACAGTCAGGTGAGTATTTGGCTATTGCCATCTATAACCTATCCATATACATTGCTCAGCCTCTAACGTTTATCTTAGCGGGACGGTGGGCGAAGAAAGTAGACCGTGTCGTTGTACTAAGGCTTGGGGTTATTTTTTTGTCTATATTCTTTATTACTGTATTAATAGTAGGAGAACAGGCAGCTACATATAAAGTGCTATTAGGTGCTTTGCTCGGGGTAGGCTACGGATTTTATTGGCTTGCGTTTAACGTATTAACATTTGAAATCACCGAGCCAGATACAAGGGACTTCTTTAACGGCTTCTTAGGGCTGCTTCAGTCGTTTGGTGGAATGATTGGCCCTGTTCTCGCAGGTTACATTATATCAAGTATGGCGGCTAATACTGGCTACACAGTGATATTCACAATATCATTTAGTTTATTTGCTCTAGCAGTGCTAAGTAGCTTCTTTCTACAACGAAGGTCAGCAAAGGGGAATTTTTCTTTCCGGCGCATTATTCATGAAAGAAAGCGTAATCCGAATTGGAATCGCATATTGTGTGCTCATATCTTTCAAGGATTGAGAGAGGGGACATTTCTATTTGTAATCGCCATCTGGGTGTTTATTGCTACGAAGAGTGAATTCGCGTTAGGGAAATTTAATTTAGTCTATTCTGCTGTATCCTTCCTTTCTTATTTTATCGCAACGCGGTTTATTAAGCCTCGATATAGGAAGCGCTCTATATTTATTGGAGGACTTATGCTATATGTAGCCATTTACCTCATCTTGTTTAATGTATCGTACCCGATTCTTCTATTGTACGCGGGCATCATTGGAGTGGCTTATCCAATTATCTATGTTCCATATTTATCATTAACGTATGATGTGATAGGCAAAGCATGGCATGCGGCTGAAATGAGAATTGAATACATTGTTGTGAGGGAGTTATTCCTTAATCTTGGAAGGATAATTTCAATTGGGTTCTTCATGTTAGGAGTCACATGGTTTAATCCAGAAACGAGCATCCCCTTCATCTTAGCCATTGTGGGGATTGGACACTTTGTTATCTACTTCTTTATAAGAAACGTTAAATTTCCAATTCAATCTGATGAAGAGAAAATATTTGTTAAGAGTAAATTGGCGGATAATGACAATCGGTAATTGTTAAGAATGTAGGATAGTGATGAGGCTGGAAGGCGTGATATAATAAGGTATCAACAAGGTTAAATGAGGGTGAAATATGGGGAATAACCACAAAAAGACAAAAACACAGCTCCCTTTTAGGCTAAATATTTTATTCTTTACGGTCTTCCTATTGTTTTCGACGCTTGTCTTGCAATTGGGGATTGTACAGATTCTAAATGGAGAGGACCTTCAAGAGGAGATTAACAAGACTGACAAGGTAATTACGAAGAATCCTTCACCTCGTGGAGAGATTTACGACCGTAACGGGGAAGTTGTTGTAAGTAATGAACCGCTCTACTCCATTACATACACACCAACTCAAGCAACGTCCTCCGTACAGAAACTAGAAGTGGCAAAGAAATTATCTAATTTAATTGATATGCCAGAAGACAAGCTTGATGATATCACAGTAAGTGATCGAAAGGATTATTGGTACTTATTGAAGGAAATGAACGAAGAAGACCCTTATGAAGGAATAGTGAGTGACGAGGAAAAAGCTTCTTCTGACGACGCTTATGGATTACTTATGGACCGTTTAACGGAAGAACAACTTTCTTATTCCGGTTCACAAATGAATGAGATTGCCATTTTACATGAGTTAATGACTGCTTATGCACTTGCACCTCATCCAATCAAGAATAAAGGGGTCACGCAAGAAGAGTATGCAAAGGTAGCTGAGCACTTGTTTCAGTTACCGGGTGTAGATGTTACAACAGACTATGACCGAACGTATACATCTGAGTCAACCTTTAAATCATTCATAGGGAAGTATGAAGAAGGGATCCCGAAAGAACAGAAGGATTTCTACTTGAGTCATAACTACAGCTTAAACGACCGTGTAGGCATAAGTGGCTTAGAGAAAGAGTATGAATTGCAACTTGCTGGACAGAAAGAAATTGTTGAACATACGACAGATAAAGCTGGCAACCTTATTGATTCCAAAATCGTGAATGAAGGAAAACCTGGGGATGATCTAGTTCTTTCTATAGATATGGAGTTCCAACAACGAGTGGACGAAATTCTGAAAGAAGAATTTAAGGCAGCGATAGACCTGGACCCATTTGAGAACAAATATATGGATAGTGCGATGGCTGTCGTTATGGACCCGAATACGGGAGAAGTGCTTGCTGCCTCTGGCCAAGAGTATAACAGAGAGACGAATGAATTTCGCGATGTAGCAACAGATACGATTTACAACGCATACTTGCCTGGCTCCACCGTTAAGGGCGCCACTATCCTTGCTGGGTTGGATTCCAGTGCTATCGATCCTGGTACCACGTTTCAGGATGAACCTATACAAATCAAAGGCACAGCAACCCTTGCTTCATACAAGAACTTTGGTTATTTAAATGAAGTAGACGCTCTTGCTGTGTCATCAAACGTATATATGTGGAAGACAGCCATGCGGATGATGGGGAACGGTGAATATGTTCCAAACGATACATTGTCCTATGATGAAGGAAGCTTTGAAGAGATGCAGAATTATTTCAAACAGTTTGGACTTGGGGTTCAGACAGGGGTTGACATGTATCCAGAAGAAGCAGTCGGTGTTAGAGATACTCCTAAAGAGAATAAGGGTGGGCAAATGCTCAACTTCTCAATTGGGCAGTATAATACGTATACCACTATGCAACTAGCGCAGTATGTGTCCACTATTGCGAATGGAGGATACCGTGTAAAACCAAACATTGTGAAAGAGTTCCGTACACCAAACGCACAGGAAGAAGAACTTGGTCCCATTGTGAAGAGTTATGAGACGGAAGTTCTAAACAAGGTCTCTATGTCCGATGAGGATTTAGCGCGCGTTCAGCAGGGGTTCTTTGAGACGTTTAATACAGAGAAAGGTACGGCTGATGGGTATTTCTCTGGAAAGTCAGACTATGTGGCAGCAGGGAAGACAGGTACAGCTCAAGAGCAGAAGTGGTTAGATGTAAAGAATGATGAAGGAGAAATAACGGGCTATAAACCAGTCGATGTTGAGAATCTGACTTTAGTGGGGTATGCCTCAGGTACGTCTCTAGATGAGCCTGATCTTGCATTTGCTGTTGTAGTGCCTTATGCAGGTATTGAGGCCCGTCACTACATCAACAAGTTGATAGGGGAGAGAATCTTAGATACCTATTACGAATTACAGAAGACCACAGGTGATTCGGATGAAGAAGATTCAACGGAAACAGAGTAAAAAACATTAATAATACAATACTTACAGAAAGACAAGGAGATGCATCATGCATATTCTTGTCTTTTTTTGTAGAAAACTAAACCAGAACGATGTGAGTAAATTATTGCTGTGACGGGGGTTCGGCAACTTTATGCAAACAAAGTTCGACTTATTTACACAACGTTTACATTTCATTTATATGTATTTAAAACTGTCTCTTTAATATGAGTATTGTCAGTTGATAACGCAACTGAATACAACAATTCACAAATTGTAGGGGGAAAAAGAAATGAAAAGTTTCAAGCGTCTAGCACTACTTTTCACACTAATCCTAGCACTTGGCGCACTTGCAGCGTGCGGAAGTTCTGAAGGAGAAAATGACACAAGTGGTGAAAACAACGAAAACACTGAAGGTGCTTCTGAAGGAATTTCCGGCGAAGTAGCAATTGATGGATCATCTACTGTATTCCCAATCATGGAGCGTCTTACTGCTGAGTATCGTCAAGATGCACCTGATGTTGAACCTGTACTTAACTCTTCCGGTTCTGGTGGCGGATTTAAGAAGTTCACTGTAGGTGAAACTGATTTCTCTAACGCTTCTCGTCCTATTAAAGATGAAGAAAAACAAATCGCTGAAGAAAACGGCGTTGAATACACTGAGCTAGAAGTAGCTAAAGACGGTCTTTCCGTAGTAGTTTCTCAAGAGAACGATTTCCTTGAAAATGTTTCAGTTGAAGAACTTAAGCAAATCTTCCTTGCTGAATCTGGCGCAACTAAATGGTCTGACATTAACTCTGAATGGCCTGACGAAGAGATCGTAATCTTCAGCCCAGGTCATGACTCTGGTACTTTCGACTACTTCAATGAAGTAATCCTTGAAGATAACGAAATGAAAGAGGGCGAAAACGTAACTCTTTCTGAAGATGACAACACACTTGTAAAAGGTGTACAAGGTAACCCGAATGCAATTGGTTACTTCGGTTACGCTTACTACATTGAGAACAAAGATTCTCTTAAAGTTCTAGGTATCTCTGAAGGAGAAGGCGAGGCAGTTAAGCCAAATGCTGACACTGTACAATCTGGAGAGTACACTCCACTATCTCGTCCACTATTCACTTACGTTAACAACGCTTCTCTTAAAGATAAGCCTCAAGTAGCTGATTTCGCTAAGTACGTTCTAAACAACGCTGGCGCTGCAGCTGAAGAAGAAGGTTATGTGGCTCTTCCACAAGAGAAATTGGACGAGCAACTTGAAGAAATCAAAGGAATCATTGGTGAGTAATAGTTAAGGGAACCGAGGATGAAATATACAAGGTGAGGCTTACGTTATTCGAGCCTCACCTTCCCTTGTGATGAAAGGAGTTTACTATGGGAGCTCTAAATAATGAACAGATCAATGTTCAAGAGATGATTAGTGAAAAAAAAGAAAACAAACAAAAACTAAAAAAAGCTGAAAAGATTGTTCCTGTTATTTTATTTATTTGTGCAACTATATCAGTTCTAACGACTGTAGGTATTGTGTTTACTCTCTTACGCGAAGCAGGTACATTCTTCTCGAATGTAAATATTATTGACTTCTACACGGGTACAAGGTGGTCTCCGTGGAGCGGTGATTATGGTGTGCTTCCGTTGATTTCTGGTACGTTATTGATTACGTTCATTGCGATCCTTGTAGCACTGCCTCTAGGGTTAGCCTCTGCCATTTTCTTGAGTGAGTATGCAAGTGATAAGACTAGAAGAATTATTAAACCGACGCTTGAGGTTCTTGCGGGTATTCCGACTGTTGTTTATGGTTACTTTGCTATTACCTTCGTAACTCCAGTGCTTCAAAGTATTATCGATTTGAAGATCTTTAATGCAATGAGTGCTGGTATTGTGGTAGGGATTATGATTGTTCCAATGATTGCCTCATTAAGTGAGGATGCAATGAGCTCTGTTCCGAATTCGCTTCGTCAAGGTGCTCTAGCATTAGGATCTACGCGATTTGAAGTAGCTATGAAAGTAATTGTTCCAGCTGCATTCTCAGGAATTGTAGCTTCCATCGTTCTTGCCATTTCACGTGCAATTGGGGAAACGATGATTGTTACGATTGCTGCAGGTGCAACACCGAACATGACATTTGATCCTACACAATCAATTCAAACTCTAACTGCATTTATCGTGCAAGCAGCTACTGGGGATACAACATTCGGTTCACCGATTTATTATAGTATCTATGCAGTAGGTATCACTTTGTTTGTGTTCACCCTACTCATGAACTTACTTTCTCAGTACATTGCTCGTAAGTTTAGGGAGGAATACTAATGTTTGAAATGGACGAACAATCTGTAAAGAATCGTATCAACAAACGTAAAAGAATTAATAGCGTATTTCATGGTCTGTTCTTTGCATCGACAACAATTGGACTAATTGTTCTCGTTGCGCTTCTATATCGTGTATTGACTCAAGGAACTGGATTCTTTGATTGGCAATTCATCACGAGTTTCCCAGACCCAGACCCAGAAGACTCAGGTATTTTCGCAGGTCTTATTGGTTCCTTATGGCTAATGGCAATCGTAGCTCCGGTTTCCATTATTCTAGGCGTGAGTACTGCCTTATTCCTTGAGGAATATTCTAGTCAAGGTCGTCTAACTCGTTTTATTCAGGCAAATATTCAGAACTTAGCTGGTGTACCGTCTATTGTATTTGGTTTGCTCGGATTAACGTTCTTTGTTTATATGCTAAACATGGGCTATACGTTAATAGCTGGCGGGCTTACGATGAGTCTCCTTGTATTACCGGTCATCGTAGTGGCTGCACAAGAAGCCCTCCGCTCGGTACCGAAGAAGCTTAAAGAAGCATCCTATGGCATGGGTGCAACGAAATGGCAAACCATTGTTCGAATTGTGCTTCCTGCAGCAATCCCTGGCATTATCACGGGGTCAATCCTAGCGTTATCCCGTGCCATTGGTGAAACAGCTCCACTAATTATCGTAGGGGCTGCAACCGCCATTTACTCTCTGCCAGACTCGTTACTATCGAAATATACGGTAATGCCAATTCAAATTTATAACTGGGTAGGTCGTCCGCAAGCAGATTGGCAGTTTGCTGCTTCAGCAGGAATTATCGTCCTGTTAATCTTCTTACTCGTTATGAACTCTACCGCTGTATTTATCAGAAATAAATTCTCTAAACGTCTCTAATCGACTTGGGTGAAGGAGGAATTGCAAATGACACAATTTGCAGATCAACAAAAAGAAAACACACAACCTGTAGAACAAAAACAGACAAACAAACAAAACGTTTTTGAAGTAGAGAACCTAAATCTTTGGTACGGTGATGACCAAGCGCTTTATGACATTCAAATGAAGATTCCTGAGAATGATGTAACAGCTATTATTGGTCCGTCTGGTTGCGGGAAATCCACGTTCTTAAAGACGATTAATCGCATGGTAGAACTAGTGCCAATCGTTCGTACTTCCGGCACAATTAAGTATAAAAACCAAGATATTTTCAGCTCGATTAATAAAGAAGAGCTACGTACGAAAGTCGGTATGGTATTCCAAAACCCTAACCCATTTCCAAAGTCCATCTATGACAACGTAGCTTATGGCCCACGAATTCACGGCATTAAGAAAAAAGATGTTCTTGATAAGATTGTAGAGAAAAGTCTTCGTGATGCGGCGATTTGGGATGAGGTTAAAGACCGCTTGCACGAGAATGCATACGGACTATCCGGTGGTCAGCAACAACGTCTTTGCATTGCAAGATGTTTAGCAATTGAACCAGATGTCATTCTAATGGACGAACCTACGTCTGCATTAGACCCAATCTCTACGCTTAAAGTAGAAGAGCTTGTGCAGGAATTGAAGAAGAAATATAGTATTATAATCGTAACGCACAACATGCAACAAGCAGCACGTATTTCCGACAGAACGGCATTCTTCTTGAACGGTGAGCTTGTGGAGTATAGCGATACAAATCAGTTGTTCTCAAACCCAACAGATAAGCGTACGGAAGATTATATTACAGGTCGCTTCGGTTAATTGTTGGTCTAGAGATTTAGGGGGAGAGATTCATGGTCACCCGTGGTCAATTTCACGACGATGTGGAGAATTTAAAAGAAGAGATAAGAGTGTTAGCGGACATGTCAATTAAGGCTTTAGACATGGCCGTTGATGCCCTTTATCATCAAGACTTAGAGCAAGCTCAGAAGGTCATGGACGATGATGTGTATATCGACCAAGCAGAACTAACTTTAAATGAGCATGCGATTACGCTAATTGCCAGACAACAACCTGTAGCAACTGATTTGCGGAGGTTAATCGTTGCTTTGAAGGTATCTTCTGATTTAGAAAGAATGGCGGACAATGCTTCAAACATTGCGAAGAGTACACTTCATCTTGGCAAGCAGCACAATGTCACCGTTCATCCATTGCTAAGAAAAATGGCTTCTAGATCAAGGGAAATGTTAGATTTGGCGATTCGAGCATTTGAACAAGAAGATGTACAGATGGCGAGAAAGCTCTCGTCTATGGACAATGAGGTGGATGAGATGTATGGAATCGTAACAAGAGATTTGTTAGAAGAAACCGCATCCCAACCGAACAAGGTTCAGTACATTGTTCAAATGGCTTATAGTGCTCGCTACATTGAGCGATTTGCCGATCACATCACGAATATAGGGGAAAACATTTTTTACGTTGTCAAAGGAGTCAGTTACGACCTGAACGGATAAAAAGAACCATGCTGCAGGAGCAGCATGGTTCTTTTTTAGTTTGTAATGGTCTCTGCAATTTGTTTAAAACTCATGTCAGATGTGAGCTCATATTCCCCTATTTGAATTTGCTCACTGTAACCTGAACCATCTAGGAAGTCTGTGAAGTCTTGTGGGCGTGTTAGAATGCCGTTCTGTTCAAGGGCTTCGCTGATTGAGGAAGAATACATTCCAGATTCAATGACAAGTGTATAACTTGATGTTTCGGTATTCTCCTCACTGTCCTTCGTTTCCTCTTCTTTCGATGTTTCGGTTTGTTCGGATTCGTCTTGGCTGTCTTCTTCTTTAGATGGATCTTTACCTGGCGCATAAACGGTATAGCCGGCTTCTTTTAATTGTGCTTTCGCTTCTAAATCAGAAACCGCTTCTTGTTGTTCTTCGGTGTTTTGTTCTTTACCGCTTGTTTGATAGTATGTAAAGGCTATCAATACTGTTGACACAAGTATTCCAATCGAAAAGGCACGAATGGTTGATTTCATTACGAACTTACTTCTTTCTTGTTTGTATATTGACGAAGTGTCGTTAGAATATCATGTTCGTGTAGAGATGTTTCAGAGGAAATTTGTTTTGTCGTATAGCCTTTATTGTAAAGATCAAGGATTTTTTGAACGAGTGGTGGCTGAGAAGTCTTCTCTCGATAAGAGTGTTTAGGGTAAGACGTGGAATTCTTTCCCTCGTCTACAAGAAGTTCTTCTTCCAGTACCTTCAACTTCTTCTTAAGTTGATAATTTTCTTGCATGTTGTTCATGGAGATTTGCTCGACTTGTTCTTCTAAGTCGGCAATGCGGTCGTTCATGAAGAAGGACAGGGCATACAATGCGAATCCAACGCCTAATAGGGTTAAAATGACGTATAACATAGTGATCACCCTCCATATAAGGTTATACCATAGATTTCAACGTACGTGAATGGCCAAAAAGAGGGAATTAAACGAAGGAATTTATAAAGAGAATCAAGTAAATAACCTTGAAAGAATAGCGAAGTTTTGATATTATAAATAAGTCTGAGATTAGTATGTGTAAAAGACTGCAATAGCTTATCAATGTATTGGAGGGACAAAATCATGCGTGTAAATATCACACTAGCTTGCACTGAAACTGGTGATCGTAACTACATCACTACAAAGAACAAGCGTACAAACCCTGAGCGTATCGAGCTGAAAAAATATAGCCCGCGTTTGAAGAAGCACACTCTTCACCGTGAAACAAAATAATACGTAAAAGAAACTCGACCCACAATTGGGTCGAGTTTCTTTTTTATTCTTCATTTCCCTCTGTATGGAGTTTATAGCATTTACTCACAGACTCCCGAATTGATGATAGAAGGGAGGGGGAGAAAGTAGCTTCACTTCTCATTGTAGCTCCAATTAAAACTGAACTTAATGGAGCCTCTGCTGCGTTCACTCCTAATTGTTCTAACGCTATTTGTTGTCCTAATCGAATCTCAGAAATTGCAGCAATGAATCCCTCATCAGTCAGCTCTCCGTCGACAAATACCCAAGCCTCTCCTCCTATTACATCACCGTTTGCCTTTCTTTGATAGGGAACAGTAGTCACATGGACTGAATGTTCCTGATATGTAGTCAATGGGAGGATTCCATCTTCTGTTGTTGCTTGAGATGTCATGCCAACAGATTGAGAAGCTATCCATCCTTGATTTCGGAACCACGAATGGATAACATCTTCAGCATCATTCGTGTCAATGTACTGTTGGAGGAGAACGAATTGATTGTACCACCCTATCCCGCCGCCAACAGGCGCTGCTGTGAAGCATTTAATCGGTGAATGTAGTTGCATCATCATGCTAGTGTTTTCCTTTGTTATCGATTGAGCATTGTCAAATCCATTCAAGGAATGGAAGTGGGGAGGGAGAAGCGCGACCTGAGGTACATTTGTAAATCCATGTTGTTGAACTTTCATGGTTGATTGAAATACAGACCTCAGGGTGGATTCTTCTACGACACGTTCTGGTACATCAAACTTCACTAGCTTCCCATTCTCCATTAACAGAATTCGATCACAATACAAACTTGCAAGATTAATGTCATGGAAGGTTGAGATAATGGTTAGCTCTTCTTCTATGGACCATTTCTTCAACGTGTCCATTAGCTGCTGTTGGTAGGAATAATCCAAATGATTGGTAGGCTCATCTAATAAGAGTAATGAAGGTTCTTGTGCTAGAGCTTGTGCTAGAAACACGCGCTGTTGCTCACCTCCGCTTAATGAGCTGATTGGTCTCTCTTTCATCGAATCTACACCAGTCTGTTGCATCGCTTCTTGTACCTTTAAGCGGTCATGCTCTGTTCCTTGCTTCAGAAGACCAGATAAATAAGGATATCGTCCGACGCTAACGGTCTGCTCTACTGTATGCGAGAACGAGTATGAGTGCAGTTGAGGAAGAGCTGCCATT
This sequence comes from Pontibacillus halophilus JSM 076056 = DSM 19796, assembly GCF_000425205.1. Lineage (GTDB taxonomy): Bacteria > Bacillota > Bacilli > Bacillales > BH030062 > Pontibacillus_A > Pontibacillus_A halophilus. The sequence goes on from NZ_AULI01000012.1 coordinate 19,698, forward strand.
TGCTGTGCCAGTACTTTACGATTGATTTCTGGGAGTAGCGTACCTTCAAGTCGAATGGTTCCTTTCGTTGGTTGTAACGTACCATCTAATAGTTTCAGTAACGTCGACTTCCCACTTCCGTTTGGACCTAAAATCCCTACGAATTCTCCTTTATTCACAGTGAAACTCATGTCTGTAATGACATTTGTGTTGTCGTAACCAGCATGAACGTCTTGAATATGTATCATTATGCTCTGCCCTTCTTTCGTTGTTGAATTAATATAAATGCAAATACTGGAGCTCCTACAAGCGAGGTTAATACTCCAATCGGGAGCTCAGCAGGTGCGATAATCGTTCGGGCCAACAAATCAGATAACATTAAAAAAGCACCGCCTATGAATATAGAAATGGGGGTTAAATGCGTATGGTCGGTTCCGACGAGTTTCCTGCATATGTGCGGAATCACTAATCCAACAAAGCCAATTGTACCTGAAACTGCCACAGCAGCTCCTGTAAGAATAGAAGCGGAGAGTAAGATAAGCAATTTGCGCCTTTCGACGTTGACGCCTAACTGCTTCGCCTTATGTTCACCGAAGGTAAGTGCATTCAACTCTTTCCCTTGAAGAAGTAATAAAGTGACACCAACGATAAAGAAGGGGAGGAGAAGCTTTACATATGGCCATCCGCGCATGGAGACACTTCCAAGTAACCACTGTATGATCTGTCTGAGTTCGTCGCCGGTTAACGCAATCATTAGAGAAATAAATGAACCTAAGAAGGAACTGAAGATAATCCCTGTTAGGATTAACGTTTCTAATGAGAGACTTCTATCTACAAGATTGGCAAAGGCCAACACAGCTAAGACACTGATAATGGCAGCTCCAATACTTACGAGCGGGAGTGTGAAAGAACCTAAGAAAGGGATCGTCAATCCGACAAAAAGGACGAATACTGCTCCAACGGAAGCACCGGATGATACTCCTAAGACGTAAGGGTCGGCTAAGGGATTTCGTAATAAACCTTGGAATGCGACTCCTGAAACAGCAAGTGCGCTTCCAACGAGAGCGGCTAAGATAACTCGTGGAAGACGTATGTCAAACACAATGCTCTCATACATGACTTCGTAATCTTTGGTAAATGAGAGAAAGGGGAGTCCTTTCTCCACAAGAATCGTTATAATCGTAGAAATGGGAACATGAACTGTTCCGACTGAAATACTGATAAGAAGAGCAGCCACCCAAATAAGGATAGCTGCGCTATATTGTAAAGTTCTATTCGCTGTAAATTTCAGGATAAATGGTTTCTGCAAGTTGTTCTACACCCTCTACTAATCGTGGTCCGGGACGGGAAAGGAGGTTGGTATCAATTAAGTAAACCGCTTCTTCTTGTATAGCTGGTATAGAGTCCCAACCATTTCGAGATAGAACGGCCTCTACTGGGTTTTCTGTATAATTATAGGCAACCATAATAACGTTTGGTTGGTAGTCTACAACCGCCTCCGCATTCACCTGAACCCATCCATCTTGGTCACTAAGCACATTGTTCGCATGAATCATTTCTAACATTTGATTAACAAATGTTCCTTTACCAGGGGCATAAATCTCTGGAGCAGGGCTACTCTCCACAAATACACGTTTCTCGTTCTCTTCTTCAATGGAGGCTGCTTTTTCTTCAATCTCTGTCAAGTCTGATTTCATCTTATCAATCAGACTCGTGGCTGATTGTGATTCTCCTGTAAGCGTTCCAATTGTCTCAATTGTATCGTATACTTCATCAAAGGAAGTAGCTTCTGATACAACGTAAACGGGGATTCCTGCTTCTTCAATCTGGTCATATGCTTCTGTTGAGCTTTGAAGAGCAATCTCATGACCTAAGACAAGGTCAGGTTGAAGGGAGATGATCTTCTCAACATTCAGCTCCATTCCACCTACATGATCAATAGTCTCAACGTCACTAGGATAATCATCGTTCTCCGTTACTCCAATTACTTCCTCACCTGCATTGACTGCAAAGAGAATTTCTGTATTACTAGGGATGAGTGAAACGATGGTTTCTGGGTCTTTCTGAAGAGTTACCTCTTCACCTGAAGCATCGGTTAACGTAACAGGAAACGTGGAAGATTCTTCTGTGTTCTGTGAGGATGACTGAGAACTTCCCGCATCGTTTCCATTTGTGTCAGATTCATTGTTTGTACTGCATCCAACAAGCAGCAAAGCGAAGAGGGCAGACATCCATAACGATTTACGTGTTCGTTTCATTGCAATTCTCCTTTGTATAAATTAAAAAAACACATCCCTTGTAAGTGGATGTGCGATTCTCTCCTATGTACATACGTGACGCATGAACGAGTTCTCTGCACACCTCCCTATCCTCGTAGGTTGTTCGGTGTAGAAAGAGTAGGTAGGTCTCCTGGCTTATGGTCATTGCTTCCTGAGCCTTCCCGTTGTTCACAGTGGCTTTATTCAGGTTGCTCCCATTTACAGTGGCGGGACCGCGTTGGACTTTCACCAACTTCCCTTTTAAGCAATGAGGTACTCATTGCGCCTATCTTCCTTCACAAATATTGGATTCTTGTTCTATTGTATAAGATTCTTGTCGCAATTTATAGCCTTATTTTAATAATCATGTCAGATCTAATTTTACTAAATTGAGAGGAGCGGACGATGATGATGGATAAAAAAGAACTTAGAAAGTATGGGAAGAACGTGCTATCTCATATGTCAAACGATGAAAAAGAGAGGGCCAGTCATCTTATTTATGAACATCTGTTTTCACACCCTTATTGGAAACAAAGTCATACAATTGGAGTCACCTTATCGGGTGAAATTGAAATTGATACGACTCCAATACTAGAAAGAGGGTGGAAAGAAGGGAAAAGGATGGCGGTTCCGAAATGTGAACCGAAACAAAAGGGGATGACCTTTTACTCCTATGTACAGGGGGATGAGCTTGAGACTGTCTATTTCGGACTAAAAGAGCCGATTGAAGTAAGCGAGAAGGCAATCAACCAGTCTGGCCTTGAATTAATTCTTGTACCAGGGTTGTTATTTACGAAAGAGGGGTATCGAATTGGATTTGGAGGGGGATTTTACGATCGTTATCTCGAAAATTATAGTGGGAGAACCATTGGCTTAGCTACGAAACAACAACTACTCTCACAAATGCCAGTTGACTCTTTCGATCAGCCTGTGGATGACGTCATCACGGAAGAGGGAGTCTCAAAGAGAGAGTAATCCATTTATAAGAGGAGGATGGAACGTGATAAAGGGGACTCGAGTTGTATTAATCGGAACTGGATTTGTAGGGTCAAGCTATGCATTTGCCATGTTAAATCAAGGTGTAGCAGATGAACTCGTGCTTGTTGATGTAAATGAGGCAAAGGCAGAGGGGGATGCCATGGATTTAAACCATGGTCTTGCTTTCGCGTCCTCGTATACAAAGATATGGAATGGGACATACAAAGATTGCCGCGATGCGGATCTTGTCGTACTCACCGCCGGAGCTAACCAAAAGCCAGGGGAAACTCGATTAGACCTTATTGAAAAGAATGCACGAATCTTCAAGACAATTGTTGGACAGGTGATGGATGCTGACTTTAAAGGTATCTTCTTAGTTGCGACGAATCCAGTGGATTTGTTGACTCACATGACATGGAAATTCTCACAGCTACCGAGTGAGCGTGTAATTGGATTTGGAACGATTCTAGATACAGCAAGACTTCGATACTTAATTGGAGAATACTTTGGTGTTGATACCAGGAATGTACATGCATACATCATGGGCGAGCATGGAGACTCTGAGCTGCCTGTTTGGAGTCATGCATCAATCGGCGGGCAGCGTCTTCATGATTTAATAAAGCAATCAAATGGTGCATACGATGTAAAGGATTTAGATGATATCTTCATACAAGTTCGTGACGCTGCATATGAAATCATTAATCGGAAAGGGGCGACCTATTATGGCATTGCAATGGGTCTTGTCCGATTAACGAAAGCCATTCTTCACAACGAACATTCAATCTTGACGGTTTCTGCTCATTTGACAGGTGAGTATGGTGTTGAGGATTGTTATATAGGCGTTCCTGCTGTTGTCCATCGTGGTGGGATAAAGCAGGTGATGAATCTAACGCTTACAGACCTTGAACGTCAACAGTTCCAACAATCTGCTGCTCTGTTAAAGAACACGTTGCATCCTGTCTTAACCAAATTGGATGTGTAGTATAGATTGAGAAGACAAACGCATACTACAGGTAAACTAGTCAGAAGGGGTTGTTCGTGTGCGTAGTCTATTCATTTCGATCCTCTTGCTCGTTACGGGAATTTTCATTTTGTACCGATTCAAGTACAAAGTATTAAATTTACTTTTAAGCATTAGAAGAATTCGTAAGTATGCGGTTCGATTCGGGATGCGGGTACCATTTATTCGGGAAGAACTACTTCCGAGAATAGTAGGACGTTCAGCGATATAGCGCTGAACGTTTTTCATTTTTGAAAGGATTTGTCTCATGGTATGATGTTACGGAGGAGGGGAGCTTATGTATATCGAAGAACAATTTCGATTCTGGCAAATCGTTGGCGACCTAATTGTCAATCATGACTTTGAGTTGGTTCGTCTAGATGAGAATCAACAAGTAGTCTGGATGGAGAAAAGCCATAAGAACAAAACACATATTGTTCGTGTCATACAGAGAACATTCGATTGGTCGAATCAATTAAAGCAAGACCATCAGCTCGTCATGAAACAAGCCTCTCAGCTCCAAAGGAAATTAAGAGGGCGGAAGCTAGAATTTCATAACGTGTACATAGCAAGTGAACAACCTGTAGATGAGTGGCATGAAGTCAAACAATCAAAAACAGTCGATGGTAAGAAAGACAATTGGTTACATACGTACTATACGACTGAAGACTCAAGAGAAGAGCAATTCTCTACTCTTTACTCAAACGTCGGACTAGAGAATCGCAGCTTCCAAAAGCCTGAGACCGTTACGGAAATGGAACAAACTGCAGCGTATACGAAGCAATCGGTCTACAATCAACATCATAAGCGGAAGAAGAAACAGCAAGAACTCTTCCAAACTGGGAAACCAATCTTTACGTACGCCTTCTTAGCCATTATCGTTCTCATGTTTGCTTGGATGGAGTACACTGGAAGTTCTTTAAATACCCAGCACCTCATTGATTTCGGTGCTAAATATAACCCTGCCATAGTAGATGGAGAATGGTGGCGCTTTGTCACATCAATGTTTCTCCATATTGGCTTTGTACATTTTGCCCTGAATTCTCTTGCTCTTTATTATATAGGGAACGCAGTGGAGAGGATGTATGGTTCTTGGCGATTTGTCGTCATTTACATGCTCTCAGGTGTCATTGGAAGTCTTACAAGTTTCGCCTTGACCCCTTCTGTATCTGCGGGAGCGTCAGGCGCCATTTACGGGTTGTTCGGCGCCTTGTTATTCTTTGGGGTTGTGGAACGTAAACTATTCCTTAGAACAATCGGACCAAACTTAATCTTTATATTAATCATTAATATTGCCTTCAGCGTTGTTTCACCCCAAATTGATAATGGCGCTCACTTCGGCGGACTTGCTGCAGGATTTCTTGTGTCTATGATGCTTCATCTGCCGAAGCGAAGAAAATGGAGCATGCAAATCCTGGCCTTACTCGTCCTTTTGATCGGGTCCATTGGTATTTTGAGTTTTGGTTTGGGAAGTCAGCCAGGGGTGCAACAGGCTAATGAGCTACTTGAGCAAGAACGATACGAAGAGGCTATTGAACTGACTACAGAGAAGCTTCAAAGCCCCATGGACCAGTACAAAGGAGAACTCTACTTCACCCGTTCATATGCCTATATTAAGACAGGGGAATTTGAGAAAGCACAACAAGACCTCGAAAAGAGTATTCGGTACGAATCCAATACAGCGTTATCCCGTGCGCATTACAACCTTGCCTTGCTTGAGAGTGACCTTGGAAACCAAGATAAGGCACTTCAACATGCTAGGAAAGCACTCGAGCTTGAGCCAGATAACGAAGACATGGAGTCACTTGTTCAATCATTAGAATAGGTAGGATATCTTTGTAAGAGTCGTTGCTTATTCCCTTTTGCATCTTCATAGACAACAATGAGGTGAGTTCCTTTCTTGTCTAAGAGAATGAGAGGAACTAGACTCTTAAGCGACAGATTTTCGTTATTGTCATTTACATTTAACACATAGTTTCGATATAACCCTTCCCAAAGTTGACCTAGCACTTGTTGTGTTTGTTCAATCGTTAAATTTGGAAAGGGTTTTGTCATGTAGTTGTTGAGTTGAGTAAGCGGTACTTCTTCATATAAGTTACGGTCAATTCCGTAATGCTGTAGAAGTTGTGCCCAACTGTATTGAAGTTGTTGGTTCGTAGCATGGTCTAATGTACCTTTCCATTCTTTTTGATTGCTATCGTCAGGGTCTTGGAACGATTCAAGGGGAGTATGTGGGGAGTCTATAACGTATAACTCCGCTGATGACATTTGTTGAATGGATTTGATTACATCATCAGGATAATGGAGTTCACCATGATGGAACGTAATCGCTTGAAAATGACTGCTGTCTTCCCCGTGTATCGTTGTTTCTTGGAAGATATTCTGCCCATTCTCCTTCCATTTGCTTAAGAGTCCCTTTAGTCGACCATCTACGTAAAGCAACGTGACATCTTGCCGAAGATAGACGGGATCTTCTAATTCAGAACGAGTTTCCCAAAGAATCTCATATTCATCTTCATCGCTTTCTTGTAAGAGGGACAGCTTCGTCTCAACAGATTGAAAGCCTTTCGAATCATCAAGAGGAAAATACTTTACGACTGCCGAATCTTCTCTTTGCCAATCGTAGGTAAACATAATAAGAAAGACGCCACTCACAGAACACAGGAAGAGAAGCATCCATACACCTTTTTTCATCCGATTCCCTTCTTTCATTTGGACATGCTCTTAGTAACAACTGTATGATAAAGAAGAGATACATATGAAAAAAGGAGTGATTCTATGAACCATCCAGTAGCTCATACATCAGAAATTGTGGCAATTCTGAAAGACCTTGTACATATTCCAAGTCCGTCAGGCTATACAGAGGAAGCCATTCAGTATTGTGAACGACACTTTGAAGAACTCGGTGTTGCTACACGTAGAACGAATAAAGGAGCACTACTCGCTACAATTGAAGGGAAACGTGAAGATAAACATCGTTTGCTCACTGCACACGTCGATACACTTGGGGCGATGGTCAAAGCGATTAAGCCTAGCGGAGCTTTGCAACTGTCCATGATTGGTGGATTTAAATGGAATAGTGTTGAGGGGGAATACTGTTCAGTTCATACGGCGAACGGATCAACAATTAGCGGAACGATTCTCATGCACCAAACATCCGTTCATGTGTACAAAGGAGCAGGAGATGCGAAACGGAATGAAGACAACATGGAAGTCCGGTTAGATGCCGAGGTCCATAGTGAGAAGGACGTGCGGGACCTTGGCATTGAGGTCGGAGACTTTGTTTCATTCCAACCACGCTTTGATTTAACTGAGACTGGCTTTATCAAATCCCGGCATTTAGATGATAAGGCGAGTGTGGCTCTTCTACTACATGCAGCTTCTGAACTCAGCTCGAATGAACAGACACCGCCAGTTACGACCCATTTCCTCATCTCAAACAACGAAGAAATCGGTTATGGAGGGAATTCAAGCATCCCGAGTGAAACGGTTGAATATGTCGCTGTTGATATGGGAGCAATTGGGGACGGACAGTCAACTACTGAATTTGTTGCATCGATTTGTGCGAAAGACGGTTCAGGTCCGTATCATTATGGCTTGCGTCAACAATTAGTCCAGTTGGCTAGGCATCATTTAATTGAATATGCAGTAGACATCTATCCGTATTACGCTTCAGACGCATCAGCAGCGATTCGAGCAGGTGTAGATGTTAAGCATGGGTTGATTGGACCTGGAATTGACGCATCACATGCTCTTGAGCGGACGCACGAAAAGTCTTTAAAACATACGTATCATTTAATCATGGCTTATTTAATGGACGAGATGAGAGACTAATATTATGTATGAGACCCCCTTCTTTAACAAAGGCTAGGTAAAAAGGCTGTATGTTATTGGAGGGGGTTTCTATGTCAAAGGAGACAGGAAAGCAACCGATGTTCTCAAGCTTCGATGAGAACGTGGACTATTTAAAGAAACGGTTAGGAGCAGACATCAGCTTTGATGTGATTCATCTGGACTTAGAGTATGCAGGTCGTCGAATGGCAATGTTTATGATTGATGGATTCGTGAAAGATGAGATCCTTCATTATCTAATGAAATTACTTTCAGAACTTGAGCCAGACCAATTAGAACCAGACCCGTTTGAACGATTGCTAAAAACACATTTGCCGTATGTAGAATTAGACCACAAAGACGATTTGAATGAAACGGCGGATTGGGTATTGGCTGGACCGACTGCGTTGGTCGTCGAGGGCATCGATAATAAAGTAATCTTGATTGATGCAAGGACGTATCCCGTTCGAGGTCCAAGTGAACCAGATACAGAGCGGGTTGTTCGCGGAGCGCGAGATGGATACGTGGAGACGATTATATTTAACACCGCATTAACAAGAAGGCGTGTTCGTGATCGTTCTTTAAGGATGGAATACATGCAAATTGGGAGACGCTCAAAAACAGATATCTGTCTTTGTTACATTGAAGATATTGTTGATGATGATAAGGTTGCCGTCTTAAAAGAACATTTAGAGCTAATTGATACGGACGGCCTTCCGATGGCAGAGAAAACGGTCGAAGAATACTTGAGCGGACGGCATTGGAATCCTTATCCTACCGTACGTTACACAGAAAGGCCTGACACAGCTGCGGCTCATTTGTACGAAGGTCACATCCTAATTATGATTGATGGATCACCGAGTGTGATGATTACACCTGCTACGTTCTGGCATCATCTTCAGCATGCAGAAGAATACCGCCAAAAGCCATCGGTCGGTGCTTATCTTCGAATGGTACGCTATTTCGGTGTACTCGCGTCCATTGTACTCTTGCCACTCTATTATTTATTATCTATAAATGAGGATTTGGTACCGGAACAGTTGTCGTACCTAGGCCCGGAAGAAATAGGGGCGCTTCCATTGATTATGCAGTTTCTTATCGCTGAGATCGGGATCGACTTATTGAGACTCGCGGCCATTCATATTCCTTCGGCCCTTGGTACAGCTCTTGGTCTTGTAGCTACCATATTATTAGGTGAAGTTGGAGTTAAGGTTGGGTTGTTTTCAAGTGAAGTTGTCTTGTACTTGTCTATTGCAGCCATTGGTACGTATGCAACCCCAAGTTATGAACTGAGTTTGGCGAATCGAATGTCGCGATTACTACTGTTAATCGTAGCAGGTGCATTTGGCGTCATAGGATACGTGATAGGGCTAACCGTTTGGCTGTTGTATTTGTCCTCTATGAAAACGTTCCGGACATCTTATCTATGGCCATTCCTTCCGTTTAATTTACGGGCTTTCCGGGATATATTCTTACGAGCACCAATGCCACTTAAGAATCGTCGACCTGCCTTCTTAAATCCGAAAGACCCAGATCGTTAATCATGATTGTCCAACCTATATGGTTGGGCTTCTTTTTTATCTATTTTTTCAATATTCTCTAAATCTTGAGGAAGAACGGGCGTGCTCTTTTTATTTCAAAAGTGTGCATACATTGGTATACTATCTTTAGGTGATGTTGAATGAAAACCATCTATGATGTCCAACAACTATTGAAACGATTCGGTACATTCATCTATGTAGGTGATCGGGTTGCCGATTTGGAATTAATGGAAGATGAAGTAAGAGAGCTCTATGAAAACAAGATGATTACAATAGAGGAATTCAAAGATAGTGTGCTCTTGCTTCGCCAAAAGCGCACAGAACTAGTAGACAAATAGCTAAAGGGTGAGACATATGGGAGAGAAGAAACTGATTGGCGTGGATATTGGAGGGACAACAGTTAAGATTGCCTTTATTACGCAAGAAGGAGAAATCATGGAGAAGTGGGAAATTCCAACTGTCCTTGAAAATGAAGGCGCTTCGATTGTCCAAGATATTGCTGATTCCATTGGCTCAAAGCAAGCAGAGCAATCGCTTCTTCACGAAGAGTTTGCTGGTATTGGTGTTGGAGCTCCTGGCTTCATTGAAGAAGAAACGGGTTTAATCTATGAAGCGGTTAATATCGGTTGGGTGAATTTCGAGTTAAGTAAACAACTGAACGAAGCCACCGGTTATCCTGTATATGTCCAGAACGATGCAAATTTAGCTGCATTAGGTGAGAACTGGAAAGGTTCTGGTGAGCAATATAAGAACGTCCTGGCCATTACACTTGGCACAGGTGTCGGAGGCGGCATTGTCGTTAACGGTGAGATTCTAAACGGAACAAATGGTATGGGTGGAGAAATCGGTCATATGACGATTGAAACCAATGGAGGACATCCATGTAACTGTGGGAAAACAGGTTGTCTTGAAACCGTTGCTTCTGCGACTCACATTGCTCGTCTTGCTAGGGAAAGACAAGCTGAGAGCAAATACTTACAACAGCTTAATGCCTCAGAGATAAGTGCAAAAGACGTGTATGAAGCAGCGGATGCTTTAGATGAAGTTGCTCAGCAAGTGTTAGACTATGTGCACTATAAGCTTGGAATGGCGATTGCGAACTTAGCGATTGCCTTAAATCCGGCTAAAATCGTCATTGGCGGTGGAGTTTCGAAAGCTGGAGACCGCTTGCTGAATCCGGTTAGAGCTTATTTCGATCAATATGCGTTAAAGCGTACGAGTGAAGCAGTAGAGTTTTCCATTGCCTCTTTAGGTAATGATGCAGGTGTCATCGGAGGAGCTTATCTCGTTAAGCAAGGAATGGAATAACCTTTTCTGCAATTTTCCCTCTTCTGCAGTAAGCAGGAGAGGGATTTTTGTTTTCAAAGAGAAGTCATTTTCGTTACAATGGTTTATTTTTCGCTACTCGTTTATTACAATATGTAGTGTTTACTTTTGTTTGTGTAAATAAATGGTTAAGACTTTTTGAAACTTTTTTGATACAATGTTCGTCAGTAATAATAGAATAGCGTTTAACACCACTCTTGTTGGTGGAACATGAAACATTAGAGCGAAACAACGATTAACATGGAATCATAAATGATTTACAAGATTGAATACCGTCATGGTGGTTCGTCAAGGAGGTACAGCCATGCCACAGAAGCGTAATTTGCCCTTATATTTAGTTGCTTCCGTTCTCTTTGGAATTAAATCGTACATTTTATATCGGTTTGTATTCAAGCTTTCAATGGAGAACGGTCTACAAGAATTAATTTTGCTCATCAATCCATTTGCGACTGCGCTCTTATTCTTTATGTTCGCAGTCTGGTTTAAACCTGAGAAACAGGTCAAGTACATTAGGAGGATCAGTCTTGTATTGACGCTCATTCTGTACTTTAATCTACTATTCTATCGTAATTTCACTGACTTCCTTACCTTCCCGCTGCTCTTCCAATCTAGTAATATGAGCGACCTCGGAAGTAGTATTATGGGGCTTATACATGGCCCTGATTTACTGCTATTTGTAGATGTCGTGCTTGTTTACTATCTAAGTAAGCGAGTGAATTGGTCCGCCCAACCTATGTTCAGACAAACGCGTACAGCTATTACGGGCCTTGCGTTCGCTCTATTGATGGTGAATGTAGCATTGGCGGAAACAGAACGACCAATGCTCTTCACAAGAACGTTTGACCGTGAATACCTGGTTAAGAATATTGGCGTATTTAACTATCATATTTATGACGCTGTCTTACAATCAAAGTCTAAAACACAGCGAGTGTTTGCCGATGGAAGTGAAATCCAAGAGATTGATCAGTATATCGACAACCAAGCGAGCGCGGACGGCGAATCAGAGTTGGCCGGTGTAGCGAAAGACAAGAATGTGATTTATATTTCTGCAGAATCGCTACAAACGTTTGTGCTCGGGAAAGAAGTGAATGGGAAAGAGATTACGCCGTTTCTGAATGACCTTATGAAAGACAGTTATTACTTTGAGAACTTTTACCACCAAACTGGGCAAGGTAAAACGTCAGATTCTGAGTTTATAATTGAAAACTCACTCTATCCGTTATCACGTGGCTCTGTATTCTTTACGAACGCACAGAATGAATACAATGCAGTCCCCGAAATCTTAAGTGAGTACGGCTATACGTCAGCAGTATTACACGCAAACAACGGAAGTTTCTGGAACCGAAACGTTATGTATGAGTCATTAGGCTATGATGAATTCTTTACAGAAGATGCGTATACGGTGAACGAAGAGAATTCCATTGGCTGGGGGTTAGATGATAAAGCATTCTTTGACCAGTCTGTTGACAAGTTGAAACAGCTAGAAGAGCCTTATTATGCCAAACTTATAACGCTTACGAATCACTTCCCATTTGAAATGCCGGAAGAACAGAAGAGTATTGACGAGTTACAAACGGGTTCTGAAACGTTGAACAACTATGTGACGACAGTACGGTATATGGATGAAGCCATTCAGCAATTCTTTGAGAAACTGAAAGAGTCTGGAGAATATGAAGACAGTGTCATTGTAATCTATGGAGACCACTATGGAATTAGTGAAAACCATGATACAGCCACTGCAGAGTTCCTAGGTAAAGAAACGATTACACCTTATGACCATGTCCAGCTTCAACGTGTCCCGCTATTCGTTCACGTTCCAGGTCATGATGGAGAAGTGAAGTCAGAAGTGAGTGGACAAATTGACTTAAAACCAACCGTTTTAAGCATGCTTGGCGTTCAGAATAACGAAGATATTACGTTTGGTACGGATTTATTTAGCGAAGACCGAAAAGAGTTTATTGCGCTTCGTAACGGGAGCTTCGTGTCTAAGGATCATGTCTATACAGGCGGAACTTGTTACGACAGGGAAACGGGAGAAGTCGTAGCAGAAGGGTGCCAACCTATTAAAGAAAAAGTGGAACAAGAATTGAATTATTCAGACAGTATTATTTACGGTGACCTCTTCAGGTTCTTCCAATTCGAACATGAAGAAATGCCAAAGGAATAGATTGTCATATTAAAGAAGCCTTGCTACGTATCGTGTAGCAAGGCTTCTTTTTATTAGGGGGGATAAAGGATGGGGGAGACGTTTTATCATAATCGGTATGATTTTAGTACGCTTAACGACCATATTGCTACGCTACAGAAGCGGTTCTCGTTTGTATCCGTTCACATCATTGGTCAGTCTGTTCTGGGATTGCCAATCTACGAACTGCGTATCGGCAATGGGGAGAAAGAAGTACATTGGAATGGTTCCTTTCATGCAAATGAGTGGATCACTACGCCTTTGTTGATGAAGATTGTAGAAGAGTATTTACAAGCTTTGGAAGGGAATTCAGAAATTGAATCGGTACGTGCACTAGAGTTATATTACTCCACAAGTTTGTCTGTTGTACCTATGGTAAATCCAGATGGCGTAAACTTAGTTCATCATGGAGCTCCTCACCATTCCTATTATCGTGAACGAGTAAAAGAGATGAATGAAGGACATATTAATTTCTTACCATGGAAAGCTAATATTAGAGGTGTCGATTTAAATAATCAATTTCCGGCTCATTGGGAGGTAGAGAAACGTCGTAAACCTGAGTCTCCAACCTTCCGCGATTACCCAGGTAAACGGCCATTATCAGAGCCAGAAAGTTTAGCTATGTATAAACTAGTTCAAGATCGGAATTTCACCCGTGTACTTTGTTTCCACTCTCAGGGGGAAGTCATTTATTGGGGCTATCAGCATCTTGAGCCCTCACGCGCAAAGAATGTCGTTGAGGCGTTTCGGAGCGTGAGTCAATACATTCCAGTTCAAACTGTTGATAGTCATGCTGGATTTAAAGATTGGTTTATTTTCGAAACGGGAGAGGAAGGGTATACCGTTGAAATAGGTAAAGGAATTAACCCGCTTCCATTTTCTACATTTCAACATCATGTGGCACGAGTGAAGAAGCTAGCGGTCCAATCACTCTTACTCTAAACTGGGTTGAACTACTTACAGCAAGGGATGAAGCAATGTGACTACATTATTTACGTTTAATCACGTGTCAAAGCACGTATTGAGTGATCTCTCATTTACTATAGACAAACAAGACCGGGTCATGCTCTTAGGGCCTTCTGGAGCTGGGAAGAGTACGTTGCTGCACTTGTTTAATCGAATGACGAGCCCGGATTCAGGCGAGGTGTATTATAAGGGGAAGTCCATTGAAGAAATGGATGTAAGACGATTAAGAAAAAACGTCGGACTTCTTATGCAGTCTCCGAATCTCTTCCCTGGTACGGTTTATGACAATCTAAAGTATGGACCAGAGTTGTTCGGGGAATGGGAGGAACAACAAGGGACCGTCTTATTGGAGCGTGTTCAGTTATCTAAAGACTACCTACACCGTTCAGTTGACCAGCTCTCAGGTGGGGAACAGCAGCGCGTATCCCTAGCAAGAACCTTGGCAAATAAGCCTGACATGTTGCTACTTGATGAGCCGACAAGCGCTTTAGACCAACGAACCATTGATGAAATTGAAGGAGTTTTACTGGATTTATTAAAAGAGAACGAAATGACCATGGTGATGATTACTCACGACATGGAGCAAGCGAAGCGTCTAGGAACAAGAGCGTTATATGTAGAGGATGGGCAACTTCTTGAAGAAGGAGCACTACCTAATTTGTTCGATCAACCGAAAACGACACAACTGCAACAATTCTTATCGTAGTATTTAGAGGAGCGATTGCTAGTGGATACAGCACCTAACCTGTCAAATTTATCTCTTTTATACTTAAGCATTTTCGTACTGATACCGTTATTTCTATCTTATTATTATCAACTTGGTGTAAATAAAGATATCCTATGGTCTTCGCTACGGGGGACAGTTCAGCTGTTTCTTATTGGATTCGCTTTAAATTACTTATTTAACCTGCCGCCATTAATCGGAATCCCATTCTTAATCACAGTCATGATTGTAGTAGCAAGCTTTCATGCACGTAAGAAGGGGACGGGACTTCCGAACGTTCTGCCGACCATACTGATTGGTCTAGTCTTAATCGAGGGGGGCGTACTCGCTCTTTGGTTACTCTTTGACTTAATTCAATTCATCCCATCTCAAGTTATTCCGATGAGTGGGATGGTTATAGGAAACAGCATGATTGCGATGGGATTAGCCTTGGAGCGTATGAAAAGTGAATTTAAAGAAAACGAAGGTCGTATTCTCGCTGCACTTTCTTTAGGAGCAGCCCCTGATGCTGCTTCTCACGTTATTGTGAAGAAAACGCTCGGAGCCGCGCTTATTCCGAATGTCGATAAACTTAAGACGATTGGGCTTGTTCAATTACCTGGTATGATGACAGGGTTAATATTGGGTGGGGTCAGTCCTGTGATTGCGATTAAATATCAACTCGTTATTTCTTTGAGCATTTTCTCTGCAGTTTCGTTAAGTGCCATTTATATCACCCTAATCATGTATCGTTATTACTATAATGACACGATGCAATTAGATTTAGATAAGGCGCGTAAATCATAAAAAAGCCTGCCGCTTCTCACTGAGAACCGGCAGGCTTTTTAACCCCTTTGTTAAATCATATCCTTTAATTCTTTGACGATTGTTGCAATGGAAAAAAAGCCAAAGACTAAAGCACAGACGAATGAGAACGCGACAGCAAACAAATTCTTCCGCTTAACTTCGCGTACAACCGCCCATAAACATAAGAGCGTAACCGCAAACAGCATAATTGCTAATACCATGAATGCTTAACCTCCCTTATACCCTTCCCCTTTGCACATTACGGGCTAGTCTACTACTATATATGTAGTACAACTTGTCTTCCCATTTATTTTAAACCACATTTTTCTATTTGTCGAGAAAGCTTATAAACTTTTGAAATGGAGGATTATCATGGATATTGAACAACTGCCACTTGGTCCATTAGGTACGAATTGCTACCTTGTACACCATAATCATGAAACACTCATTATTGACCCTGGAAGTGAACCGGATAAGTTAAAGCGAATGATTGAACGCCGAGGGTTATCGCCTATCGCAATCTTATTGACGCACGCCCATTTTGACCACATTGGAGCGTTGGAGGGAGTGCGTGGTGAGTACAACATTCCTGTGTATGTTCATGAACTTGAAAAGGACTGGCTTAAGGATCCTAAGTTAAATGGATCAGCATTATTTCCAATGGCTACTTCTGAAATTGTTGTAGAAGAAGCAAATCATTACCTTCAACCCGGTGAACTACATATCGGTTCTTTTCAGTTTGAAGTTGTTCACACCCCTGGCCATTCACCTGGGAGCGTTTCGTTGATCTTTCATGATTCAGAATTTGTAATTGCAGGCGACACGCTCTTCCAACGTGGAATTGGTAGGACGGATCTCCCTGGAGGGGATATGGATACGCTAATTACGAGCATTAACAATGAATTGCTTTCACTTCGTGATTCGTATACCGTATACCCCGGTCATGGACCAGCAACTACGATTGAGGCTGAGAAAGTACAAAATCCGTTCCTATAAATAAGAAAAACCCTCCTACCTGAAGCTCGAGGTACGGAGGGTTTTTGCTTAGTGACCGAATGATGGTGTAAGTAAAAATGTAGAGTAATACGTAAAACCAATAAAGAAAACGGTCAAATAGGCTCCAAAAATGTACATGTACATTCTTTCGGATAGTTTTAAGTAACCGAGCCCAAGAAAGAATACGGTTTGAACTAATGATAAGATGGAAGCGTTGTACAATTCCCCTACATAGAACATTACCGTGAAGATTCCTGTCCAAAAAGCTAGAACACGAAACGTGCGATCCATGCCCATCCCCTCCTTTTTATGACAATGGTTACTTATCATGGTTATTATAAACGTTTACATGTGTGTTGTAAATGAAGCTTTGACAACGTATGCATGGAATTCGTAAGCCTTTGTTTAAAAATGGGTTAGAAGGTTCGTTCAGAAGAGTAATGTCCATTGATTTATTATTTGTATTCCTTTGACTAACCCCCGTTATTGTGCTCAAACCTATTCTAGGGTGCCCCTTTCGGAAAACGATTCTATGTACAAAACCTTGTAAAATCAACGTATATGGAAGTTGTACAAATGTTAAACAGAAAAAATTTAGAATTAAAGGTTTTCACCGCTGTACAACGGGTATACAAGAACCATAAGGAAGCAATTGTACGATGTTGAAGAAGTAGCTAATTTTTTTTGAGCATTTAACTGTACAAAAGTTATACAAAATGTGTACAATAAATTTAACTAATAGGAAAGGGAGTTGGGTGATGAGTAATTTAACGTTTTATACGTATCCGAGTTGTACCTCTTGCAGACGCACAAAAGCATGGTTGAAAAGTCAGGAAGTAGGATTTGATGAGCGTCATCTATTTCGTGAAACTCCTACACGTGATGAACTAAAGGAAATTCTTCAATTAACAACAGAGGGAATTGATGAAATTCTGGCTACAAGAGGAAAGACATTTAAGGCGCTTGATGTAGATATTAACGATCTTAGCCTTAACGAATTTGTAGACCTTGTCATTGAGGAGCCAAAGCTATTGAGAAGACCAATCATTACAGATGGGAAGAAGCTTGTTGTTGGGTATAACGTGGATGGTCTGCGTAGTATTTGCAAACATAGTTCTGACGAGTTAGTCAGTCAAATTTCTTAAAAGAAGAACTGGGCTAGTTGGATTCGAACCAACGAGTGACGGAATCAAAATCCGCTGCCTTACCGCTTGGCTATAGCCCAATGTGAGTACACGGATAGATTGTGTAAAACTGCTTTGTTCTATTCAATAATCTTATAAAAAAGTTAAGGATGCCTGTGAACAAACAGACATCCTATTTTGTTTACTCTAGAACTATTTTGTAAAGATTGGAACGGTGACGCTTGCCGCCAGCCTGCTCTTCTATATAGTAATCCACACTTTCCCCGTCCTCTTCATTAGTTTCAAAGGTTGCTGTAACGGTCCCATAGGGAAATTCATATACAATGACACCCTGACTTCCAGCTTGCTGATGATAGGCGTCTTCACGAAATGATGCACGCCCCATTTGGTAGAGCGTATTCATCCTAACTAATTTCGCTTCATTTTCCACCCAGTCCATCATCGTGTAATAAGACGTGATGCCATACGTGATGGCTGCTAAAAAGAATGTAAATAGGAACAACAGGATGGGGAATATAAACCCTTGCTCATTTGTAGATCTTAAACGTTTTCTCATAGTTCTCTCCTGATTGCATCACGATGGCAATGTTCACCATTCCGGATTCTTTCGTATTCGTCATGTGGGCAACTCCTCTTAATAAATACACATTTCCTTCTCCATTCACCCGTTGTCTAATGTTAGATCCAGCTAGTTCAATTGATACTTGTTTGTGGTCTGGTGTTAAGATAGTTAGTTTTTGTTCAGTTACCTCAAGCTCTTGAAGATGTGCTAAAGACTGTTCCAACACATGAAAGAAGACCGAGACCTCCTTTTGTTCTGAATGAAGATGATACTGAAAGATGTAGGAAGTCATGCTTGGTAGGAGAGATACAATTAGGAGCATCACGGTGACTGCCAACATGGTTTCAATAAGTGTGAAGCCATTACTATTCCTGCTTGACATATAGGCACTCTTCCTTTGAAGTTCGAAAGGTTGTCCAAGTTGCACAGCCTCTTACATATTGTTCTTCTAAGGCAATGGTAAATGTAATCGGATGTTCGTTCACTTTCTTTGTGTAAGTAGCGGATGGGGAAGAGCTTGTAGCTTGTCGATACAATTCTCCTTCTAATTGATGAAGGACTTCTGTTTCAATGTGTAAGGCTTCCATTTCTTTATGAAGAGTGACGGCCACTGGCAATAGTGAGCTTGTCACAATCAAGAAGATATTTAATGACAACATGGATTCTACAAATGAAAAGCCATGTTCACGGTTTGACGTAAAATCGGGATGAGCCGAACGGAAATACAAGTGTATGCTCCTTTCCATGATTAGAAATCTTCATCGTACCCGGCTTTTGAATCGTGCCAGATTCGTTGTAATGGATTGGGTTTGTAAGCGTTAGAAACCGAATAGAAGTAGAAGACGGGATTTCACGCTCATAAAGTTTCTTAGTCCCTTGGTAGACAGCATAAGCATCCTTTGAAAAGTAAATGCGATGGTAATGGGATTCAGCAATTGATTGCTGCTGAACGGCTAATAAATCATCTTCAAGTTGTTGGATAAATAAGTTGAGGCGTTGTTTATCAAGTAACTGTAAGCCAATATGAACCGTAAGTGACAAGGTTGTAATAAGGATGAACAAAACAACTGACATTTCCACGAAAGTAAATCCCCGTTCAGAACGTTTCATCAAGAGGTGGGTGACTGACTAGCCTTTACCGTACCGTCAGCCCCAATGACTAGTTGTTCTCCTCCAGGACAAGTATCTTGTTCAATGTAATCGCCTTCCACTAAATTTGATAAGGTAGGCAATGTTCCATCATGCTCCATCTTATATGCTTGAACTTGTGCTTCTGTAAGCTTGATCATCGCCTTACAACTCTGACCTTCAACTGATTTATTATTTGATGTAATACTCGGAATGGTGATTAAGAGCAGGGTGGAGATGATCATTAGAACGATAAGCATCTCGATTAAAGTGAATCCATTTTTCTTCATGAATCTACATCCTCTCAAGTTAAAAGTTGTTCATCCACTGGAACAGCGGCATCATAATCGCTAAATAGATGCTGATAATCGAAGCGCCACACATGATCATAAAGATAGGCTGGATGAATGTCATCCCTTTCACAATTGAACCCTCCAGTTGAGTCATGATTAATTCTGCATACGTCTCCAAATCTTCATCTAACTGCCCATCCTGTTCATTTCGTGAGAAGACCTCTGAAAGTGTAGGGTGGAGAAGGGCACAAGAGGTCAGTGCTATAGGGAGGCGGACACCATTTTCAAGTTGTTGTAGAATTTGATACGTGTAATGCTTAAGGGCTGGATAATGGGGCTGCCGTTCCATAACAGCTAACGTACGTTGTGCAGATAATCCTGTTCTTGATAGTGCGCTATAATGGTAAGCAAATAAATAGGTGAGTTGAGAAGAGACGTACGTGTTCATGAGTGGGATGCGTTCCATCCACTCAACCTGCTTTCCGATGGGGAAGTGGTGCATGATAAATTTCCATACAATCCATAGAATGACTATCGCGATCATTAGCACGAAGCTTCCTAAAAGAAATCCATTTATAGCACGAAGAAGGTGTGTAATGAAGCGTGAAGAATAATGTAAGGAATCATAAAGAGTTAGAAAAGACGGAAGAAGAAAAAAGCGAAGGTAAGCCATCATTAAACTAGCAAAGCTAAAAAGGATAGCAGGGTATTGAAGTGTTTTACGTAATTTCCCTTGATAAGTATCTTGCATATGAAGCAATTGCACGCAATGCTGAAAGACTTCATGTACATTCCCTTGTGCTGGAGCGAAGTACATAAACAGTGTGACGGACTTAGAATAGGATAGGTCCCGAAAGATCTCATCCAATCGCTTTCCTTCGCGTAGCTTCTCCTGAATCACTGATGCATCGTGCCTCGCTTTCTTGTCTAATAACAGGAACTCAATGGTCTTTAGGAAAGAATACCCTTTCTTTAACAACAGCCCTATTCGGTTTAATACATAAATCTGGTGAGCCAAAGGGGGCGATTTATGGCGTTTTAATATAGCCAAGCGCATAAGCTTTCCTCCTTAAGCGGGCAAAGGGTTGAAATCCCTCTCCTTCAGTAGGAGCGTTTCCTTCGATTGCTCTTTCAAGAAGCGCCCCGTTTAACAACTCTACAATCGCTGCTCTTTTGGATTTGGAGGTAAGCGTTGGGAGGAGTTGTAAAGAAGCAACAGCAGTTAACGTTTGTTGCAGATCGGTCATAGAAATACCCATTTCTCTCAAACGATAGAGAGTGCCAAATGCATTTTTAGCATGGAGTGTCGTGATCACAAGATGTCCGGTGTGGGCTGCATGAAAAGCGAATTGAGCTGTTTCTCTATCTCGGATTTCCCCAATCATAATGATGTCTGGGTCGTGTCGGAGAGCGGCCTTTAAGCCTGTATGATAATCCATCCCTGACTTTTCGTTCACCTGAACTTGGAGGATGTCTTTCAGCGGTTGTTCTATGGGGTCTTCTAGCGTAATGGTTTGAAAGGAATGCTCTTGAAGTAAAGAAAGGAGTAAGGCGTACATTGTAGTGGTCTTGCCGCTTCCTGTTGGGCCAGTAAAGACAATCATACCGGAGGCGGTTCTCATCCATTGACTCATCAGGGTGGCTTGTTGTGGGAAGAGAAATAGTTCTTGTAATGCAGGGAGACTTTTTTGTGGGAGGATGCGGATTGCTAAGCTTTCTGTCTCGGTGAGAGGAAGGGTGGAAAGGCGTAAGGCATAGGTGAATTCTTTCTCTTGGTGTACGTAATGCCCATTTTGAGGTTTTCTCATTTCACCTATATCCATGTTGGCTGAGAATTTGAAATAGGCAAGGAGCGGGACATAGTCTGTTAAAGCTAGCCTGTCTTCGTACATTCGTTCTCCTCCAATGCGATGATAGACCATAACCTCATCTTCGTAGGGACAAAAGTGAATATCTGTTGCGCCTTGTTCAATGGCTCTTTGGATGCAGGCATTAGCTGACTTGGCCGTAACTGTCAAACGATTGTTCACCTCCATTGAATTGATACAAGCTATACTTTCGACATCTTTTGAGCAATTCCTTCAAAGAATAAACTTTTTCTTTCCACAGTATTTCCTTACCCGTTATACTTAAACGAAGCATAAAGAGAAGGAGAGGATTGCATGAAACCTTGCTTTCTAATTGGGTTTATGGGTTCAGGGAAATCATCTGTAGGTCGTGCGCTGTCAGAACAATTAGACTGTGCATTTATTGATACAGATGAAGAAATTGAGCGGCTAGCTGGTATGTCCATTCCCGAAATTTTCGAAAGGGAAGGAGAAGCGGGCTTCCGACAACGCGAGACAGAAACGTTGCGTAGTATTCTACATAGTCGCGCGGTTATTTCAACTGGTGGGGGAATCATCGAAAGAGATGAAAATGTTGAATACATGAGAGGGCAAGGGAATGTCTTGTTCTTAAATGCTCAGTTCCAAACGATTTCTGACCGGTTGGAAGAAGATGAGAATCGACCTCTTTGGAATCAGGAGCTGCAGAAAAGGAAAGACTTATACATGCGCAGGTTACCTGCGTACCAAACCGCTGCACATTATGTCGTGGAAACAGACGACCGTTCCGTTGAAGCAATTGTAAGCGAAGTGATGTCTGTATTAGGGCGTGTGTAAGTTGGACATACTAACCTTAACTGCTTCTAATGAGGTGAGGTTATGTCCGGAAACGATTATGTGAAGTTTATGACAGAAGAGCTTGTTCGTTATATGGATATGCCACAAGAAGAAAGGGAGCGACGTAAAGAGATGCGTAAAACTACTCGACAGTCTACTGAAAATGAGTTGTTTGGAGTCTTGCCTTTTGCGATTAAGTTCCTATTCCGAACCCGCCGCAAAAAATAACGTCAATTGTATTTCTTTTTGATACTTGGCAGAAAGAGCCCAGCCAATTTGGCTTGGGCTTTTCCTATGGTTTCATTACGGTTGTTGAGGATTCATGTGATAGGTATACCAATCCACAGTTGACCATTTCCACGGTGATTTGAGGAGAGAATCGTTCCTCTAGTCCTAGTAGCTCTTGTTGATAACGATTCAATCCAAGCTGTAGTTCTTCATCTTCCATAGCTGTTTCTTTCTGTAAATAATCACTATAGAAGTGATGGAGAAGTTTCTTTTCTTCATGCAGTCTTAATAGAGATTGCTTGGCCCAGTCTGTTTCTTGCTTCGTTACGTAATCATTTAAATAGGATTCCATACGTCTAAAGCCACTCTGTGGTCGAATCATTGGTGTTAGTGTAAAGCAATAGTCGTTAATCGTTGATTTTAATGGAATCCCGTCAAGGCGATCCATGAAATTGGTTAAGAGACTTCCGTGTACGAGTTGAAGACCTAGTGAGAGCAATTCATTTTTCTTTTGAGCCCCTTGATAATGAAGTATCACATTCACGTTCAGCCATGGAGTTAAGGGAGTGTGACTCCCCTCAACAGTTAGTTGTTCATATACGCGTGTTGTACGTGCCTTCTCCATCGTGGAGCGAAAGATCTTATGAAGACGCGGGGAGCCAAAATGAATCCATTCTCCTTTTTTTTCTTCACGTTGTTCTGGGTCTGTAACAATCGTTAGTTGTTGAGGGATGCCTCGTTTCCCCATGCGCTTCACATAGTTCCAATAGAATGGACGATTCATGAGCTCTTCATCGAGTTCTTCGGTTAGCTGTACGGTTAGTATGCCTTGTTGGTCATGGATGATTGAACAATTGTTCCATGTAAAGTAGTCTCTCAAATAGTGTTGGAGTTGCTGTTGTTCCATCTTATGCCTCCTTTTCTCGTTGGTGGTCTTTTGCATCTTCCATAACAGAGGTAAGATTATCCAATTTTATTCTCATTTCGCCAACGGACATGGAACTGTCCATGATCTCTTCAATCTCCTCGCCCAAGTCATCAATTCCAAGCTTCTCAAGGATGGAATCAAGGTTTCCGACGACCCGTTCAAACAATTGAATCTTCTCATAAAGGAGAGTTAGCACATGTTCCTCAATGGTTCCTTGTAATGCGAAATTATAAATGTGAACATCAGATTGTTGTCCAAATCGATGAATCCTTCCAATTCGTTGTTCAAGGCGCATCGGATTCCAAGGAAGGTCATAGTTGATCATATTACTACAGAACTGAAGGTTAATCCCCTCGCCCCCGGCTTCCGTTGCAATAAGTACCTGCGCATGATTCTGGAATAGTTGTTTCATCCAATCTTTCTTCCCTCGTTTAAATCCTCCTCGGAAAGGTACGGATGTAATGCCATGTTGCTGCAAATACCATTGTAAATAAAATTGTGAAGCACGATATTCCGTGAAGATAATAAACTTCTCCCCTGGCTTCGCTTCAAGTAACTCCACAACTTTCTGTGCTTTAGCATGGTGGGGCATGCGTTGTAAACGTTGTACCATTTCTTCAAGGTCTGTTCGACGATTGGGGTTCAACTCTTCATTCTCCATCATCTTCTTAATGGACATAAAGCAGGCCTCGCGACTGGAACATAATTCTCTAAGCAACGTGAGATTTGAGAAGCTCGAACCCATTTGTGTAATCTTACTCAAGTAGTTGTATGCTTCCATTTCAACCTCCGTAAAGTGTATAGGGACAGTTTCTACTTTTCGTTCTGTCCATTCGATACCGGTCTCGTGTCGTAAATTACGCACCATCACCTTACGGACTAGTTCTTTCAAATGTTCGTCATTCGATAGCTGCTTGCGGTCTTTTCCGAATCGTTTCGTGAATTCTTCATAATTCCCAAGGTGGCCGGGTTTTAAGATCGAGATTAAATTAAATATGTCGACAAGCTGGTTTTGAACAGGTGTAGCGGTTAGTAACAGGCAATATTTCTTCTTCAACGAACGCACAAATTCATAGTTCTTTGTTTTATGGTTTTTGAGTTTATGAGCTTCGTCAATAATCACGAGGTCATAATCGGTCTCTAATACAATCTCTCGATGAGGCGAGCGTTTCGCTGTATCTATCGATGAAACGACGACATCATGATTCCAAACATGTGCCTTTCGTTGCGCAGCGGCAGGGATATAAAACTTCGAATTCATTTCTTGTACCCATTGGTTAACTAACGAAGCAGGTGCTAAAATCAACACTTTCTTTACTAAGCCACGAATCATATATTCTTTTAGAATAAGGCCTGCCTCAATCGTTTTCCCTAGTCCCACTTCATCAGCTAGAATCGCTCTACCTTGCATCTCTTGAATGACTTGTTCAGCACATTGCAACTGATGGGATAAGAAAGATACGTGGGGGAGGTAATGTGGGCTTCTTAACCCGTCGAAACTTGGTGTAACAAGATGTTTGGCTGTGTTGTAAGCCATTCTATACAACTCCCATGAACTATGGGGCCCATCTTCTAGAAGTGGAACGTGTGTATCGGTTGGAAATGTGGTTTGGATATGTAGGTGACTTTCCATCAACCCTTTCACCTCTGCCTTCAAAGTTAGATTCCGTCTCTGATTTATCAAGCTTCCTAGATGAAGAAGCTCACATGTCACAACAATGGTCATTCAAACGGTTGAAAGTTAAGAAAATTATACCCATTTGAAATTTTCATATGCTATAATAAACCTAGATTTATTCTTACTATGCGCCGAATTGTGGCGTGATATGTATACAACATACGCGGATGAGTATGGGAGGAGAGACTGCACCCTGTAAGGAGCGCAGCGCCGAAGGAGCAAGTGAAAGGGTACTTTTTCGAATCTCTCAGGCAAAAAGACTTCCATAGGACGCATCTCTGGAGAGCGCCAATGAGGCCACCCAAGAAGCAAGTAGACAGTCGAGGTCTACCAAACTTTCTGGTGAACGGACAGAGGGAAACACGGGAACCGTGTTTCCCTCTGTCTTTTTTTATTTTTATCAATGGGAGTGGGATGATGACAACTTTAAAGAGAACTCCGTTGTTTGAACGTTACAAACAAAAGGGAGCAAAAACGGTCGACTTTGGCGGATGGGAAATGCCTGTCCAATTTTCCTCTATTCTTGAGGAACATGAAGCTACTAGAACGAAAGCTGGATTATTTGATGTTTCCCATATGGGAGAGATTCATGTATCGGGTGCTGGTGCTGAGGACTTTCTCCAATCGTTACTTACAAATGACATAAAGAAATTGACACCGAACCGCGCGCAGTATACAGTCATGTGCTATGAAAATGGAGGAACGGTGGATGATTTAATCGTCTATAAATATTCTGATAGCAGTTATTTACTTGTTGTGAACGCAGCAAATACAGACAAAGACTTTCAATGGGTTAACAAGCATGCACCAAGTGATGTGAGTGTTCAAGATGTTTCAGGAGACTATGTTCAACTTGCTTTACAAGGGCCGAAAGCTGAGGCAATCTTGCAACGGTTAACAGATACAAAGCTTGATGAAATTAAATTCTTCCGCTTTGAACCACAAGTCACTTTCCATGGAGTAAATGGAACTGCGCTTGTCTCTCGAACTGGGTATACAGGAGAAGATGGGTTTGAAATCTATCTTTCTCCAGAAGGTGGTCAAAAGTTGTGGGATGCAATTCTCGCTGAGGGAGAGACAGAAGGAGTGGTTCCTGTTGGTCTAGGAGCAAGGGATACGCTTCGTTTTGAAGCAAACCTAGCGCTATATGGCCAAGAGCTTAGCAGTGAAATTACGCCTATTGAAGCCGGAATCGGTTTTGCAGTTAAGACGGATGGTGATGAAGAATTTATTGGCAAGTCTGTCTTGAAAGAACAAAAAGACAACGGGGCTAAAAGAAAGTTAGTTGGCATTGAAATGATCGATAAAGGTATTCCTAGGAACGGGTATGCTGTGTTCGTTGGGGAGGAAGAGATTGGGTTTGTAACTTCAGGCACTCAATCCCCGACTCTCAAGAAGAATGTTGGATTGGCTCTTATTCAAGCTCCGTATGCAGAGTTAGGAAATGAAGTGACTGTTCAAGTTCGTAAGCGTAAGTTGCAGGCGCAAATTGTACGTACACCATTTTACAAACGAAATAAGTAAAGGGAGGGTATTCAATGGGGTTTCGTTATTTACCAATGACAGATAAAGACCGAAGAGCGATGTTAGAGGAGATTGGTGTCGAGTCGACGGATGAACTATTTGCTGATATCCCTGAAGATGTTCGATATAAAGGGGAGCTAAAGATAAAGCCCGCATTAAGTGAGCCGGTCTTAACGAAAGAACTTTCAAGATTAGCGAATCAGAATGCGAATACAAAGGAATATACGTCGTTTCTTGGAGCGGGAGTGTACGATCACTACATTCCTTCAATTGTCAATCATGTTATCTCACGTTCAGAATTCTATACAGCCTACACCCCTTACCAACCGGAAATTTCACAAGGGGAGCTTCAGGCCATATTTGAGTTCCAGACAATGGTGGCACAGTTAACGGGAATGGATGTTGCCAATTCGTCTATGTATGACGGTGGGACGGCATTAGCAGAAGCCGTAACGCTTAGTGCGGGACATACGAAGCGTTCGAAAGTGTTGGTGTCACGAGCGGTGCACCCAGAGTCTATTCAAGTCATTGAAACCTACGCGTACGCACAAGACCTTGAGCTTGTATATATCGACCTTATAGATGGGAAGACAGACCTTCAACATCTAAAGGCTGAGTTAGACGAAGATACAGCTGGAGTTGTGGTGCAATATCCGAACTTCTATGGAGTAATTGAACCGTTGGCTGATGTGAAAGAAGCGTTAGAACAACAAGACAAGACCATGATGATTGTATCAAGCAATCCCCTTTCCCTAGGCTATTTAACTCCACCAGGTCACATGGGAGCTGACATTGTAGTAGGAGATACACAAGTATTTGGTATACCGGCTCAATTTGGTGGACCTCATTGTGGGTATTTCGCTACGACGAAGAAGCTCATGCGTAAAGTACCAGGTCGCCTAGTGGGTCAGACGGTAGACGAAGAAGGACGCCGAGGATTTGTCCTAACGTTACAAGCTCGGGAGCAGCACATTCGTCGAGACAAAGCTACGTCTAATATTTGCTCAAACCAAGCATTGAATGCGTTGGCTACGTCGGTGGCCCTATCTGCATTAGGCAAGAACGGAATAAAAGAGATGGCTTACCAAAGCATGCAGAAAGCACGATTTGCTAAGACGAAATTAGTAGAAGCAGGCGTACCTGTTGTGTATAATGATGCCTATTTCAATGAGTTTGTGGTCGATCTTGGAAAGGATGTTGCCGATGTGAACAAGGTGTTGCTTGAGAAAGGCATCATTGGTGGGTTTGACCTTGGTCAAGTAGACCAACATCTTTCCACACAAATGCTCATAGCCGTGACCGAATTACGTACGAGAGATGAAATTGAAACTTTAGCAAAGGAATTGGGGGATGTATATGCAAACAGAAAACTATCCACTCCTATTTGAGCGTAGCGAGCCTGGACGAATCGGGTATAGTCTTCCAGAATTAGACGTGCCAGAAGTGGGCCTTGAAGTAGAAGAGGTCTACGTGCGAAAAGAAGCCCCGCTGCTTCCTGAGGTAAGTGAACTTCAAATTATGCGTCATTATACAGGGTTATCAAACCGAAATCATGGTGTAGATTCTGGCTTTTATCCACTGGGTTCTTGTACGATGAAATACAATCCGAAAGTCAATGAAGACGTCGCGCGATATGCAGGATTTAGTCATATTCATCCTTACCAACCAGCTGAATCGGTGCAGGGAGCTATGGCGCTTATGTATGATTTGCAAACTTCATTAGAAGAGATTACCGGAATGGAAACAGTAACGTTGCAGCCAGCTGCGGGAGCTCAAGGAGAATGGACTGGGTTATTAATGATTCGTGCGTTCCATGAGTCAAATGGGGATCACAATCGAACGAAGGTCATTGTTCCAGACTCTGCACATGGAACGAACCCAGCTTCTGCGACGGTTGCTGGCTTTGAGGCTGTAACGGTTAAATCGAACGAACGAGGACTTGTTGATTTAGAGGACTTAAGAAGAGTGGTCGGACCTGATACGGCTGCTTTAATGCTAACCAATCCGAACACACTCGGATTATTTGAAGAGCATATTATAGAAATGGCCTCTATCGTACATGAGGCTGGAGGAAAGCTTTATTATGATGGCGCCAATTTAAATGCGATTCTTGGCTATGCAAGACCAGGCGACATGGGCTTTGATGTCGTACATCTGAATTTGCATAAGACATTTACAGGCCCTCATGGTGGGGGAGGACCAGGTTCAGGTCCTGTCGGCGTTAAGAAAGACTTGGTTCCATACTTACCAAAGCCTCTTCTTGTAAAGGAAAATGATGCGTACATCTTTGATAGTAATCGACCGCAATCAATTGGTCGTGTCAAACCTTTCTATGGCAACTTTGGGATCAACGTACGGGCATATACGTATATTCGGACAATGGGACCTGATGGATTGAAGCAGGTGAGTGAAAATGCTGTACTGAATGCGAATTATTTAATGAGGCAGTTACAGAAAGACTTTGACTTGCCATTTGACCAGCATTGTAAGCATGAGTTTGTGCTGTCTGGAAAGAGGCAGAAGAAACTCGGAGTGCGTACACTTGATATGGCGAAACGTCTTCTTGACTTTGGCTACCATCCACCAACTATCTATTTCCCTTTAAATGTGGAAGAGGCAATGATGATTGAACCTACGGAAACAGAAGCAAAGGAAACGCTCGATTCGTTTATAGAGGCGATGAGGCAAATTGCGAGTGAAGCAGAACACCAACCGGAAGTTGTGCAGGAAGCACCACACACAACGGTAATCAGTCGCTTGGATGAAACAACAGCTGCACGTAAACCGGTCCTGACCTACCAGCCGGATGCATAAAAAGAAGGATGCTCACACTTTTGTGAGCATCCTTTCATAATTATCGCTTAATTTTCCCTGACCATTTCTTGAATCCACCTTGGAGCTGGTTCAAGTTCTGGTATCCATTCTTACGAAGAATGTGGGCAGCGCGTGAAGAACGTGTTCCGTTCTGACAATATAGGTAGATGGGCTGGTCTTTACGAACTTCCTGAAGTCTTTGCTTCAACTGAGTCACAGGAATATTACGAGCACCTAAAATGTGACCACCTTTAAATTCATTCGGCTCACGAACATCGATGAGCTGTGCTTTACGATAGCCGCTCTTGAATTCTTCTTCGGATAACGTCTTCAAATATTTCTTCTGATTGAAATAACGTATTAATGAGTATGCAATAAAACCAACAAGTACAGCCAGTGGTATAATCCACGTCGTCAAATTCATCTTAATGGTTCCCCCTAATGGATCTCTCTATTTCTAAATTCTCGTTCTAACACGTGCTTTCGACAAAAATAATTATAACGCGAACAACCACGAACATCAATTCCTTCTTTGTAATGAGAAAGCATCTGTTGTATTTATGTGACATCTCCTCGAAATCTTTCGTAACAAATTCCTCATGATCGAAATAATCCCTTAAGAAGAAACGCAAGTAATCGATGTGGGTGATCCAATAAAAAGGCTCAAATCAATCAAATAAGGACAATGAAAATTAGAAAAAGTTGGATAAAGGTTAGCAACTAACAAATTACCTGATAGAAATCCAAATAGAAGAACTTTGCTTCGATATGCTTCTTAATACGCTCTTTTTTATACAATTTAAGAATTGACAAAAACCGTCGAATTTGTTCCATAAACACTATATATAGTTTTGTTTACAAAAGCGATTACTATATATTGAAAAGGGTATAAGGGCTGTGATAAGTTATTATTATCGCTTGATCGATTACATAGATTAATCTTCATGATATAGATAACTAGTATTCCTGTTGAAGGAAGAGGAGAGATACAATGGAAGCAACGACTAAAACTACTCACGTAGACATTGAACGATTGAATCAGGATATTCGATTATTTCCACAGGTTCATCCCATTACAGAAGATATGGAGCGTACGCATAAAGGAGTATCCCGTCTAGTGATGCTAGATCGTTATTCTTTCAAAGACACTGAGAAAGTGACACTAACAGACGGAGATTTTGTCGTATTAACTATTAAAGCAGATCCTAAATTCCCGGCTAGAGGCACAGGAATCATCCAATCCATTGATTGGGAAAGGAACAAAGTGACCGTTAAAGTAGACCAAGAATATATGGGAGTGTTAGATGATGAGGCTGAGGCCCAATCCGGAGTCATTATTCGTTCAATTGACGTAGTGGATAAGCCTTTAGAAATCTATTATGAACAAATTGCACTTCGAAATGCGACTGGGTTAGCCGAAGTAGAGACAGATGAACAGAAAAGAAATGAATCTTTCCACATGTTCTATAACGAGCTATCCGATATGAACTTTGTTCCTGCAGGACGTGTGTTATATGGAGCTGGGGCAGATACGGATGTTACGTATTTTAACTGCTATGTGATGCCATTCATCCAAGACTCTCGTGAAGGAATTTCTGAGCACCGTAAGCAGGTGATGGAAATCATGAGTCGTGGAGGCGGTGTCGGGACAAATGGCTCTACTCTTCGACCACGCAATACATTGGCTAGAGGAGTGAATGGGAAGTCTTCAGGCTCTGTATCTTGGCTTGATGATATTGCGAAGCTGACTCACCTTGTCGAACAAGGTGGTTCTCGTCGTGGAGCACAGATGATTATGCAAGCAGACTGGCATCCAGATATCGTTGAATTTATCATTTCTAAGATGCAAAACCCTAGAATCCTTCGTTTTCTTATACAATCAACTGAAGACGAACAAATCCGAGAGCAAGCTAAAGCGAAGCTGAAGTTTACGCCTCTTACTCAGGCTGAAACAGACCTTTATCAGGGAATTGTAAACTTCAAAGCTGTGGCAGGGAACGGTGGATTTACGAAAGAAGCGATTCATGAAGCAGAGCAAAAGCTTCGTCTAGGCGGCACCGACGCTGTGCATAACTCTGAATTTCTTACAGGCGCAAATATCTCCGTTTGTATTACAAACGAATTTATGGAAGCCGTTGAGAACGATGACTGGTACGAACTACGATTCCCGGATGTAGAGAATTATTCACCAGAGGAAATGACCATTTATAATGAGAAATGGCAGGACGTTGGGGACGTAAGAGAATGGCAGAATATGGGCCATAACGTACGCACTTATCGTAAGATCAAGGCGAAGGAATTATGGAACCTGATTAACATTTGTGCGACCTATTCGGCTGAGCCTGGAATCTTCTACATTGATAATGCCAATGAGAAAACAAATGCGACAGCCTATGGTCAGAAAGTTGTAGCAACAAATCCGTGTGGTGAGCAACCACTTGCGCCTTATAGCGTATGTAACTTAGCAGCGGTTAACTTGGCTGAGATGGCGGATAAAGATAGCAAAGAAGTGAACTTTAAGAAGCTTCAACATACAGTAGAGACTGGCGTTCGCATGCAGGACAATGTAATTGATGCGACTCCTTACTTCTTAGAAGAGAACAAAAAGCAAGCGCTTGGAGAGCGTCGCGTTGGTCTTGGTGTGATGGGTCTTCATGATTTGCTTATCTATACAGAAACAGCTTACGGCTCTAAAGAAGGTAATGAGCTTGTTGACGAAATCTTCGAGAAGATTGCTACAACTGCATATCGTACGTCGATTGAGTTGGCGAAGGAAAAAGGAAGCTTTCCATTCTTACTAGGTGAAACAGAAGAAGAGACACAACAATTGCGAGAGCGATTCATTAACACGGGGTACATGAAAGGGATGCCAGAGGATATTCGCCAAGGTATCTTAGAAAATGGAATTCGTAACTCCCATCTGCTTACAGTTGCTCCAACTGGGTCTACAGGTACAATGACAGGCGTATCTACGGGATTAGAGCCTTACTTCTCCTTCTCGTACTACAGAAGCGGACGTCTAGGTAAATTCATTGAGGTTAAAGCAGATATCGTTGAAGAGTACCTAGAGCGCCATCCTGAGCAAGACCCGAACGCACTACCGGAATGGTTCGTCACTGCCATGAGCCTATCTCCTGAAGCGCATGCAGATACACAATGTGTTATCCAGCGATGGGTCGATAGCTCCATTTCGAAGACGGTAAACGCACCGAAAGGGTATACGGTTGAGCAAGTGGAACAAGTATACCAGCGCTTATATCGTGGGGGTGCGAAAGGCGGCACCGTATACGTAGATGGAAGCCGTGATGCACAGGTGCTTACGTTGAAAGCAGAAGAGAACTCTTTCTCTGATAATCAAGAAATAGATATCGAACAACCGAGAGTGGTCCTAATGGACACTGTTCATGAATTAGGTAAGACAGATGTAACCATCGGCTCAGAAGTTGGGAATACTTGCCCTGTTTGCCGCCAAGGTACCGTTGAAGATATCGGTGGTTGCAATACGTGCACGAATTGTAATGCGCAACTACGTTGTGGTTTATAGGAATTTATTTAGCCATTAAGAGTAATGCGCTTATAAATAGAAGAACACCCCTTTAATTAGGGGTGTTTTTTTATATCTTTAACGTTTATCTATTCAGGTAAGAGGGATCTAGCAGGCGTAGTGAGGATAGGGTGAAGTGGTGCACAAATTCCAATTGAAGGGAATTGTGATAGAATTGAGGCATCAAATTTATTGTTTCTATTTCTTCTACTTCTGTGTTGAGATGGTTCGTGTAGAGGATAGCATGATTGCGATGAGGGGAGAAACGTCAACTTCCGTAATCAGGAGGAATAGGGGGCTTGCTTAATGGATGTCTTCTTTGAAATCGTATTAAATGTTAATTTGCCTGTGTTTTCATTAATAGCAATCGGTGTTTACCTTCATCGTAAATTTTCTTTTGATTTGGCAACTTTAGCAAAGTTAAACACCTATTTATTAATGCCTGCAGTGAGTTTCGCTAACATTTATGAAAGTAAACTATCAGCTGATTTAATCATGACAGTAATGGGCTTTCTCGTTATACAAAACCTTTTATTAATGGGGGTGAGTTCAGGGATTTCAAAAGCTTTTAAATTTGAAAGAGGGTTATCTTCCACCTTTAAGAACAGCGTCGTTTTAAGTAACTCAGGAAATTTTGGTTTGCCAGTCAGTCAACTCGTTTTTCAACATAATCCTTTAGGGATGTCCATTCAAATTATTGTCATGATCTTTCAAAACCTTCTAACCTATACATATGGTCTATTCAATTCAGTGTCATCTGAACGTAAGGGATTTCAAGCTCTACTATTGTTCGCAAAAAACCCTGTACTCTACGCCTTCTTGGCCGGAATGTTTCTTCAAGTGACTTCGATTACAATCCCTGAATTCATATGGTCACCGATAGAGAATACCTCGAACGCATTCTTAGCGATTGCGCTTATCACACTCGGAGCTCAAAGCGCTTTCCTTAAATTCAACAAGTTATGCACTCCATTGGTATTAAGTGTTCTAGGGAGGCTCGTGTTATCCCCTTGTATTGCCTTCATCATCATCCTACTAATAAATTTAGAAGGGACTATCGCACAGGCCTTATTTATTGCGAGTTCTTTTCCTACCTCGAGAAACAGCGCACTCTTCGCATTGGAGTACGACAATCACCCTGAATTCGCGGCACAAGCAGTGCTACTTACAACTGGATGCAGCATGGTTACAGTCACCACTATTGTGTATGTGTCTGAGTTGTTATTTGTATAATGGTTTAGGCTGTATAGTATGAAGCACTTATTTTAGGCTGTTTCAAGAAGGTTAAGAATAGGGAGTACATACAGTCATTGCCATACATAGTGGTTTTAGAATGCACATACTAAGCCTATAAAGGAGTGAGTGCACCGATGAAACCATTTATGCCAAAGCTAGTCTATGTTGAGCCTCGTGCTATGGAATATAAGCTTGCCCAAGACTTATATCAAAAGTTTAAAGACCAGGGAATTGAAATAAGAGAAACGACCTCTCACAACCAAGTTAGGGGGATTCCTGGGGATAATGAATTAAGGCAATATGCTAATGCCAAGAATACGTTCGTGCTAGGTGTAAGAAAGACACTTAAATTTGACACGTCGAAACCTTCTGCCGAGTACGCCATACCACTAGCAACAGGATGTATGGGGCATTGTCACTACTGTTACTTACAAACGACGTTAGGCAAGAAACCGTATATACGTACGTACGTGAACTTAGAGGATATCTTTGATGCCGCATATAACTACATTCAGGAACGAGATGAACCGACCCGATTTGAGGCAGCGTGTACATCGGATATTGTAGGCATCGATCACTTGACGCATTCCCTGAAGAAGACCATTGAATTTATGGGAGAACAGGAAAAGGGGCGTCTTCGATTTGTGACGAAGTACCACCATGTCGATCATCTCCTTGATGCACAGCATAATGGGCACACACGCTTTCGCTTCAGTATCAATGCAGATTATGTAATTAAAAACTTTGAACCAGGTACTTCTTCATTAGACAAACGTTTAGAAGCAGCACGTAAGGTAGCGGATGCAGGATATCCTCTTGGATTTATTGTGGCTCCTATTTATATTTATGGAGATGATTGGAAAGAAGGGTATTACAAATTGTTCTCAAACCTTCACAATCAACTAAGAGGGAGCTCTGTAGACGAAGAGGATTTAACGTTTGAGTTAATCCAGCACCGTTTCACAAAGCCTGCGAAAAAGGTCATCTTACAACGTTATCCGAAATCCAAGCTCGAGATGGATGAAGAACAGCGTAAGTATAAGTGGGGCCGATATGGAATCGGTAAATACGTATATCCGAAGGAAACGCAAGAAGATATCCAGAAGACGATGGAAGCCTATATTGGCGAGTTTTTCCCGAACAGCAAGATTTCTTATTTCACGTAAGAGTTCTTGTCACGCTTCCTGAACTAGTGTATCATTTTGTACAGCTAAGCTTTGTTGTACATGTAGGCAGAATTGGAGGATTATCATGCCGACACCTAGTATGGAAGATTATATTGAACAGATTTATATGCTTATTGAAGATAAGGGATACGCTCGGGTCTCTGACATTGCAGAGGCACTTCATGTACATCCTTCATCCGTGACTAAAATGGTACAAAAACTCGACCGTGATCAGTATTTGAACTACGAAAAATATCGGGGCCTTGTCTTGACTGGTAAGGGTAAGAAAGTCGGCAAGCGTCTTGTTTACCGTCATGAACTTCTGGAGCAGCTCTTGCAAATTATTGGAGTTGACTCATCAAACATATACGAAGATGTAGAAGGTATTGAACACCATTTAAGCTGGAATTCCATTGATCGTATCGGAGATTTAGTCCAGTTTTTCGAGGAAGACCCATCCCGCGTGGAAGGGCTTCGTAAAATTCAAGAGAAGAATGAAGCTGAAGAACAGAACGAAGACTAACACCTGGCAGTATGCCGGGTGTTTTTTATTTGTTACAGCTTGTCTGTGTTCTAGAGTACCTTTCTTCAACTATATAGTGATAGGGAGGAGGGCGACATATGAACATCGATGGCGTATTCTCGGGTGGAGGAGTAAAGGGAATTGCCTTTATCGGCGCAATAGAAGAAATTGAATCGAGGGGCTATACGTTCAAGCGAGTTGCAGGCACGTCAGCCGGAGCTATAATTGCAGCTTTCCTTGCTGCCGGTTATCGAAGTAAAGACATATCGGAATTATTCTACGAACTGAATTTAAAGAAGTTGTTGGATCCTCCTGCTCTGGGGTACTGGATCCCATTTACAAAGTGGTTGTATTGGTATTATGAAATGGGGTTATTTAAAGGAAAGAAGTTAGAAAAATGGATTTATGATGTGTTGGCGAAGAAAGGAGTTTACACCTTTCAAGATTTACCAGAAGGAACTTTAAAAATGATTGCTGCAGATTTAACGCTCGGGAAACTTGTTGTGATTCCCGATGACTTAGAGGAACTGTATGGAATCTCACCAAAGGAATTCACAATTGCTCGTGCTGTTCGTATGAGTGCTGGATTGCCTTATTTCTTTATCCCTGCACGCATTGTAAATAAGCATACGACTGTGAAGAGCATTATGGTGGATGGAGGGCTACTTAGCAACTTTCCAATTTGGCTGTTCACATCCCCAGATGAGAAACGAACTCGTCCAATAGTAGGCATGAAGCTAAGTGCATCCCCTCAAAAAATTAAGCCAAGAGCGATTAAGAATGCGAAGCACATGGTACACGCATTATTTGCTACGATGAAGCAAGCGCACGATGCACGATACATTACGAAAGCTGAGGCAGCTGATATCTTGTTTATTCCTGTTCAGAAAGTAGATACGACTGACTTTGATTTAAATGAAGAAACAAAGGATGAATTAATTCAACTTGGGAGGGACAGAGCGATAAAGTTTCTCAAAACATGGAGAGGATAAAAAGACCGAGCCTCATCGTTAGGATGAAGCTCGATCTTTTTTCTTGTCTTTATTGCCTTCAATGACACGAAGGTGAGAAGAAGAAGCACGTTTAGCTTTTGGTTTGGCTTTAGCTTTAGCCTTAGTGCCCTTAACGGATGATTTCTTTATGTTTGAAGGTTTCATCTTGCTTGTAAGAGAAGGTGAAGAGTTTGAGGCGTACTTTTGTTTGGATTGCTTTACAGCTTGACGGTACCGTTTCATTTCATTGCTGCCGCCGCCTCCCATTCCTCTTCTCTTAAAGAATATAAAGTAGGCGATCGCACCAAACAACGCCACAAATCCTACGGTAATAAGTAAATCTGTGAAAAATGCTTGTGTTTGGGTTATAAGTTTGAACCCAATCCCTAAAATCGCGAGCCCTACCACGACATAAATGAAAGGTCGAATAAATTTATTCAAACTGATGTCCTCCTTTCCAAGCTACCTTAAGAAATTCCCCTATTACCTTCTATACCACGTAACTCACTATTTCTATCATTTTCTAGCACTTTTTTAAACGATTGAATGGCTACTTCTACTTGGTCGTCCTGTGGTTCTTTCGTAGTTAACAATTGCAATCCAAGTCCCGGATACCCAAGATAACGTAGCACGGGAATGTTGCGTAACTTATTTGTTAGTTGAAGTACTTCAAACGATAATCCAATTACGACTGGAATGAGCATCATTCGATTCACGATGCGCCACCATAATGGAGACGTATCAACGAACAGGTACACGACAATCCCGACTAATACGGTAAAGAGTAAAAAGCTTGAGCCGCAGCGGTAATGGAGCCGCGAGTGCTTCTGGACATCCTCTACTGTTAAGTCGGATCCGTTCTCATAGGCATTAATGACCTTATGCTCGGCCCCGTGGTATTGAAATACTCTCTTAATGAGCGGGGTGAGCGATAAGAAATAGATGTATCCAAGTAGAAGAATGAACTTAAATAATCCTTCTAGCAGGACTTGCCCCGTATCTCCAGGTACTACGGGTCTGAAGAATTCGGCCACAAACGTTGGAACGAGTGTAAATAGAACTTTACCAAGGATGAAAGAAAGAACACCAACAGCCCCAACACCTAGAATCATGGCGAGCTTGGATGTTTCCTCTTCTTTCTTAATCTGATCATCCTCACTTGGGTCTACATCGTAACGTTCAGTCGAGAAGTTCAAGTGCTTCGTTCCATTCGCGCTCGCTTGCACGAGAGCGACGAGTCCACGAACGAAAGGAATTTTCTTTAGGGTTTTAGATAGTTTAGATTCTTTCCGTTCGAGCTCGAAATATTCAATTGTTTCGTCTTTTCTACGAATCGCAGTCACATAGCTTGTGCGGCCAGCAAACATGACCCCTTCCATAACAGCTTGACCGCCATACGCAGTTTGTTTCGTCTTTGCCATAACTTCACCATCCTGGAGAAAAAGCTTTGTTTCATCTAGTTTACTAAAAATTCAAGCAAACGACTAGGTGCTAACCACGAAAAGCATGGATTTGTCAAATTTGGGTCAAGATAATGGGGAGGTGATGGACATGGAAGAATCAAAATCCACTATGTTGGAGCAAAACAAACAAGAAAAACCGATGTCTGTTTTAAGTAAATCGTTAATCACTGGATTTGTAGGAGGCGTGCTTTGGAGTTTTTTAGGCGCAATTGCCTACTATTTCAACTTTACGACCATTTCATCGGGCTCGTTTGTACTTCGCTCCTTCTTTCAAACAGAATGGACGGGAACGTGGCTTGGCGAATTGATTAGCATTTTAGTGATTGGTCTTCTTTCTCTTGCGACGGCTTTAATCTATTTTAGTGTATTAAAGAAAACAAAGGGGTTATGGCCATCTATTTTGTTCGGTGTTGCCCTTTGGCTTATTACGTTCTTTGTATTTCAGCCTGTATTCCAGGCAGTACCGAAAGTTGGCGAGTTAGATGGCAATACAATTGTGACAACGCTCTGTCTCTTTATCCTATACAGCGTGTTCATTGGATATTCCATCTCCTATGATTATCAAGTAGAGAGCGAGAGTCAGAGCCAAAGCCAAAATACAGAAGGCCATTAAATCGTCCCACTTCCGGAACATCTTGTGTTAGACTGAGAAAGTGTCGGAATATTTCTTATATAGTGTAGGTGGAACGATGAAACAACTTTTATTATTAAATGGACCAAACTTAAATTTACTAGGCAAGAGAGAGCCTGATATTTATGGAGCGACTACGCTCAAAGACGTAGAACAAGAAGTACGTACCTTTGTGGAAGACCGAGGAGGTACTATGAAGAGTTATCAGTCGAATCATGAAGGTGGATTGATTGATGCAATTCAGGAAGCGAGAGGCACGATAGATGGCATCATCTTTAATCCCGGAGCATACACACACACAAGCATCGCACTCCGAGATGCTATCGCGTCTGTAGACATCCCTGTTGTAGAAGTTCATATCTCGAACGTGCACCAGCGGGAGGAATTTCGTCATACGTCGTTACTCGCTCCTGTATGTGTAGGGCAGATTGTAGGGCTTGGTACGGCTGGCTATCAATTGGCAGCACAAGCTTTATTAGAGAGGAAGGGTGAGTAAAATGGGGAAAATTGATCAAATTAGAAAAGCACTACGTGAACAGAATGTTGATGGATTGCTCGTCACAAGTGATAAGAATCGTCGGTATCTAACTGGATTCACTGGTACTTCAGGGGCTGTATTGATTTCTCAGGATGATGCTCTGTTCATCACGGATTTCCGGTATATGGAGCAAGCGAATGAAGAAGCAGTCGGTTATGATATTATCGAGCATAAAGGACCTATCTTTAGTGAGATAGCTACTCAGGTGGATCGTCTAGGAATTAAACGACTAGGTTTCGAGAAACAGCATATGACGTATGGGGCTTATGAACGTTACGAGGAATTGCTTCAGGTGGAATTTGTTCCGACGTCTTCTATTGTGGAAAATTTGCGCTTGATTAAGACAAATGATGAGATTATGATATTAAAGGAAGCGGCTCGTATTGCTGATCAAGCATTCGAGCATATTCTGACGTACATAAAGCCAGGCATAAAGGAAATCGATGTAGCGAATGAACTTGAGTTCTTCATGAGAAAGCAAGGAGCAACATCATCATCCTTTGATATTATAGTGGCTTCCGGCTATCGTTCCGCGTTGCCTCACGGAGTGGCCTCGGATAAAGTCATCCAAAGCGGTGAACTCGTCACGTTAGATTTTGGTGCCTATTATAAAGGGTATGCTTCTGACATTACACGAACAGTCGCTGTAGGGGACATTAGTGATGAACTTCGCGAAATTTACGATACCGTTTTACAAGCTCAATTACGTGGTATGGAAGGTCTGAAGGCAGGAATAACGGCCAAAGAGGCGGACGACCTCACACGTGATTACATTAAAGAAAAAGGTTATGGCTCTTATTTCGGTCATTCTACTGGACATGGAATTGGACTTGATGTACACGAAGGACCTGCACTATCGTTCCGTTCGCAAGAAGTGTTGAAACCAGGTATGGTGGTTACGGTAGAACCTGGTGTCTATGTACCTCAAGTAGGTGGATGCCGAATTGAAGATGACACGGTCATTACCGAACATGGGAATGAGCGCTTGAGTCATTCTTCCAAAGAGCTTATAATTCTGTAAGCAACCAAGGAGGAAATAGATATGATTTCAGTAAACGACTTTAAGACCGGTCTTACGATCGAAGTAGATGGCTCAATCTGGCAAGTAATGGAGTTCCAGCATGTTAAACCAGGAAAAGGTGCTGCATTCGTTCGCTCCAAGCTTCGTAACAAACGTACAGGAGCTATTCAAGAACGCACGTTCCGCGCGGGTGAGAAAGTAAACCGTGCGCATATTGAGAACAGTAAAATGCAATATCTTTATGCAGATGGAGATATGCACATTTTCATGGATACGAGTACGTATGAGCAGGTTGAACTTCCTTCAAACATTATCTCCAATGAACTAAACTACTTAAAAGAAAACATGGAGATTAACATTCAATTCTACCAAGGTGAAACGATTGGTGTTGAATTACCGAAGAACGTTGAACTTCGTGTGACTGAAACAGAACCTGGCGTAAAAGGTGATACGGCAAGCGGCGGTACGAAACCAGCTACGGTTGAAACAGGATTAACTGTTCAAGTACCATTCTTCGTCAACGAAGGCGATGTTCTTGTTGTAAGCACAGATGATGGAAAATACGTTTCTCGTAGCAATTCCTAATAGAATAGAACTTTAATTAAAAGGCAAGTGAGCTATCGCTCACTTGCCTTTTTTGTGTTTATGGAGAGGTTTGGGGGAGTTTCTGGTGTTATGCCTGCCGTGGCTGAGCGGCCTCCTCCGCTTTTGGTCTCATCTAGCTGCGTGGGGCAGGTACTACGGACATAAGCGATTCAACTCCGTGAGGGAAGGGCACCTCACTGCGTTGCTTCGCTTATGCCTACCGTGCCTGAGCAAGCCGCTTCCGCTTTTCGATATCATATTCTCTCCCTAATCGCATAGGTTGATAGTAGAGCTTGTTCAAAAGATAGTGAGGCTATGATATGGATGAGATTATTGGGGTTTTTCCGGTTCGGTTTCATCGTGGGGTGTTGGATTGGGTTGGGGATCGGTGGGGGAGTTTGCAGGAGATTCGGGTTCGGGTTGGGCGGCCGGTGGAGTTTATTTTTAATGAAGGTTTTGAGTTTGCTACGTCTCTCATCCCGGATGAGCGGGATGGGGTGTATATGTTAAATCGACTTGGGGATTATTCAATCTATCGTTTAGAAGACGAGTTACGAGAGGGATATATTACGTTACATGGAGGCCACCGGGTAGGGTTAGCTGGTCGGGTGAATACAGAGGGTGGCCGGGTGAAGGCTATTTCGACCGTTACGTCCTTTAATATAAGAATTGCGAAAGAGAAGGTCGGGGTGGCGTCTGGCTTAATTAGGGACCTCTACCGAGATGGGTATGAGAACACATTGTTCATTGGACCTCCTCAGACAGGGAAGACCACGTTGCTTAGGGATTTGGCAAGGTTGATTAGTGAAGGTAATGCTGTTCATGCAGCGCATAAAGTAGGGATTGTAGATGAACGTTCTGAAATCGCAGGTAGCCTTCATGGAATTCCGCAACATCAAGTGGGACTAAGAACAGACGTGCTAGACGCATGTCCAAAAGCAGAAGGCATGATGATGATGATCCGCTCATTGTCTCCTGAGGTGCTCATTGTTGACGAAATCGGTTCTGAAGCGGATGTGAAAGCACTAAGGGAAGCGGTATATGCAGGTGTGTGTGTAATTACGACCGCTCATGGTCAATCCTTTGATGAACTGATGAGAAGACCTTCTTTTGCGCCGTTGATGTCAGAGAAGGCATTTAAACGCTATGTCGTCCTTCTCGGGGGTGGAAAGCCTGGTGTCATCGGGAGTGTACTGGATGAAGAGGGGCAGCTCGTTCGGACTGAGAGGGGGAATGTGAGCAATGAAGTGGATTGGAGCACTAATCCTGTTATGCGCAACCACATGGGGAGGGTTTGAATTTGCTAGACGTTTACGAGAAAGGCCGAAGCAAATTCGCCAATTAAAGAATGCTCTTCAAGTAATGGAAGCAGAAATCCTATATGGACAGGCTCCTGTCATTGAGGCATGTGAGAAAGTCGCTACTCAAGTGCCAGCTCCGCTTTGCTTTTTCTTTGATGATTTTAGTAAGCAGTTAAAGGAATGCAGTTCGTCTCTTTCAAGTGTCTGGGAGGAACGGATGAAGCATTATTGGCCCATTAGTTCTCTTGGCGATGGTGAAAGGGAGATTATGAGGCAGTTTGGTCAGACGCTAGGTCAACATGACTTCACTTCTCAGCAAAAGCATATCCGGTTAGCCCTCTCCCATTTGGAACGTGAGCTAGAGGAGGCGCTTGAGCAACAAAAGCGGTACGGAACGATGGTGAAGAGCCTCGGTTTTTTATTGGGGTTGTTGTTAGTCCTCTTATTCATCTGATTCGTACGGTTCGTTGATTGTAACAGCTTGTTGTGATGAGGTTCGCCATAGAATCAGAGTCTTAGAAGTGTCTTAGCGTTACGAGCCATTTAAACAAGGGGAAGAGGGTGCGACATGTTAGGGGATGCGTATTTGTTATTTCAAATTGCAGGCATTGGAATTGTAGTGGCGATGATTCACACCGTGCTGAAACAAATGGGGAAGGAAGATTATGCCCACTGGGCTACACTCGTTGGGTTTATCCTCGTGCTGTTCATTGTCATGGATGGACTTCAAGACCTATTTCAGGAAATTAAGTCTGTGTTCTTGATACAGGGATAGACAGGAGTGGTGGCATGGATATCTTCCAGGTTGTATCGTTCGCCCTGGTCGCCAGCATCTTGACAATTATTCTCAGAGACCAAAAGGGTTCAATTGCTTTCTTCATTATCTTGTTCACAGGCATTGTCATTTTCTTTGTCATCATTGGTCAGATTGCCGAAGTATTCACCCTTTTGGAATATGTTGCGCAGCGAGCAAATGTGAATGGCATGTACGTTGAAACAATCCTCAAAATTATCGGCATTGCTTACATTGCAGAATTCGGAGCACAGCTTACGAGAGACGCTGGATTAGGTTCAGTTGCATCCAAGATTGAGTTAGCAGGAAAAGTCTTTATCTTAGTACTGGCTGTACCGATCTTAACAGCAGTAATTGAAACAATTATCGGTATTATCCCAACGTGAAAAAGGAGAGTGGAGGTGAGACATGATGGGGAAAGCGAAAGGTTGTTGGGTGGCTCTATTTGTAATGGTGACACTCCTTTTTCCATTCATCGTCCACGCTGAACCAAAACAACCGGATTGGACAAGCGGTCACCTGTCGAACGTCTCCTTAGACGAAGTGCAATCTTATTGGTCGAAAGTGGTGGATGAATACGGAGGGTTCTTGCCGGATCTTCGAAAAGGCAGCTTTATGGAATTTATCGAGCATAAGGAAGAACTCTCAATTAAAGATTGGGTAACTGGCTTAGTGAAGTATTTGTTCTACGAATTCATCGTGAACGGGAAGCTATTAGGCTCCTTACTGTTCTTGACCTTATTTTGTATGATCCTCCAATCGCTTCAGAATGCGTTTGAAACACAGGCAATTAGCAAAGTAGCCTATGCCATCGTCTACCTTGTACTCATCGTACTAGCACTCAACAGTTTCAATCTTGCTGTGTCTTATGCCAAAGATGCCGTCGATGCTATGAGTGCATTTCTTATAGCACTCTTGCCGTTGTTACTTGGGTTGATGGCAAGTTTCGGAAGTCTTGCATCTGTATCATTTTTTCACCCTGTCATTATCTTTCTTATTCATTCTAGCGGCATGTTAGTCTCAAACATCGTCATGCCTTTGTTGTTTCTATCCGCATTGCTAAGCATCGTAAGTACGATTAGTAGTGAATATAAAGTAACACAACTCGCCTCCCTACTAAAGAATGTGGCGCTTGGCATTATGGGATTGTTCTTAACCATCTTTTTAGGTGTTATTTCTGTTCAGGGAGCGAGCTCCGCCATCCAGGACGGAGTGGCCATTAAGACGGCGAAATTCGTTACTGGTAACTTTATCCCTGTAGTGGGCAGGATGTTCACAGACGCAACGGATACGGTCCTAAGCGCTTCCTTATTGTTGAAGAACACAGTTGGCATTATTGGAGTCATCGTCATCCTTTCTCTAGCTTTGTTCCCTGCTATAAAGGTGCTCGCTGTAGCCATTATTTATAAATTTGCAGCAGCCATCATGCAACCCATAGGAAGTGGACCTGTTATTACGTCAATGGAGATTATCAGTAAGCATATACTTTACGTCTTTGCGGCGCTACTCATTGTAACGTTTATGTTCTTTCTGGCCATCGTATTAATTGTTGCATCAAGCAACTTAACCATGATGATTCGGTAGAGGGGGTGAGCGTATAGAGGTCATAATTGGTTGGGTTACACAAATTATTCTTT
Organism: Pontibacillus halophilus JSM 076056 = DSM 19796; assembly: GCF_000425205.1. Lineage (GTDB taxonomy): Bacteria > Bacillota > Bacilli > Bacillales > BH030062 > Pontibacillus_A > Pontibacillus_A halophilus. Next base: position 64,661 of record NZ_AULI01000012.1, read on the forward strand.
TTTTGTTGCTAGCACTCATTACTGATTTACTGCTTCCGGCGTCATCCTTTAGAAAGTACATAAAGCTCGTAGTCGGTTTGCTGCTGATCCTTGTGTTTCTACAACCTGTCTTTCAGTTGTTTCAAATTGATATGGATCGTTTCTTTCATGAACAACGTGCTTGGGTAGAGGGAGAGGACTCAGATTCTATGGAAAATTTAATTGATAGTAAGAAAAGAGAAATACAAGCCTCCCAAGGTGCATATATTTTAGAACAGATGGCTGTCCAACTCGAAACGGAGGTGGAAGAAAAGTTAGCGGAGCAATACGAGGTGGCCATTCAAGACCTCTCTTTTCAAATGAAGGAAGGAGAAGAGGTGGGACTTGAAGCGTTGGAATCGGTCGTCGTAGTACTTGTTCCAGCCGAACAACAGAAAGAAAGAAACGCCGGAGAAGTCGAAGAAGTCGTCATTAACACTGAGTCGGCTCCTTCAAGGGAAGAACGACAACCTTCTCTCACGCCCATTCAAACTTTTCTTTCATCATCTTGGCAAATTGAAGAAGACAGGCTACAGGTTCATTGGGAAGGAGGGGCTGGATGAAGAACCCGTTAGATTTTCTATTCTCGAAGTTAAAGTTGAAATCTGAAGATGGGAAACGGCCAACGAAGATGGGATATGTCGTTCTGGTAGCGTTGCTAGGATTGCTTCTGCTCATCGTAAGCGATGTGTTCGGAGGGAAAGAAACTCCTTCTAATGACTTTGTCACAAGTGAAGACCAACCTTCTCCCTCTTCTACAGCAGGACAAAATCAAGAAACTTTCTTACAAAAGAATAAAGGGTCATCTTCTGGTGATTCACTATCAGAACTTGAAGAAACCTATGAAGAAGACCTGAAAACGCTACTAGAAACCGTAGATGGTGTGTCACAAGTAGAAGTGTTCGTAAACTTAGATGCGACAGAGAAACACGTCTATGAGAGGAATGTGTCTGAAAGTCAACAAGAAACAAAAGAAACAGACACAAATGGTGGGGAGCGGACGATTACAGATTCGTCCGAAGATAAGCAATTAGTGTTGTCCCGACAAGGAGATCAAGAGACTCCAATTCTTATACAAACTAAAAAACCGGAAGTTCGCGGTGTCCTTGTCGTTGCTAAGGGGGCTGATCATATGCAAGTGAAAGAATGGATTGTGGAGGCCGTTTCAAGGTCTTTAGATGTACCAACCCATCGCATTTCAGTAATGCCTAAAAAGCAAGGGGGAAATTAAGATGATGTTAAAGAAGCAAACGGTATGGTTGTTGACGATGTTGAGTTTGATGATTGTGTTGAGTGTGTATTACATCACCTCGCCAAATGACAATGAACTTGCGTATATTGACGAGAATTCGGACGAAGAGCAAAGTGCTCAAGGGGATTTGCAAACAGAGGATGGTGAAGCTCTTCAAACTCAAGGCAAAGATGGAGAGCAGCAGACGGTCATTTCAGAAATTTCTTCAGATGAATTGTTTACAAAGATCCGTATGGAAATGGAAGACAATCGAAGCCGCTTGAAAGAAGAATTGAATGATATTGTTACCTCAACAGAAGTGAGTGCGAATGAGAAGAATGAGGCGATTAGCCAAATTCGAGACATTCAAGAGTTGGCAACGAAGGAAAGTGTGTTAGAGGAAACAATCTTGGCACAAGCAGAGTATCCGGATGTACTTGTACGTGCGGAGGAGCAAATGGTTTATGTAACTGTGAAATCAGCAGAATTAACAGAGACCCAAGCGAATTCAATCATGCAGATGGTTCGGGATGAATTTGGTCAAATTGAAGTCCAAGTTGATTTCCAGCCTTCTGAGCAATAGGTCTACAGGAAAGCCCCTAAATATAGGGGCTTTTTTTGTTTGGATTTGTATAAAAGAGGGTTTAAATATGTGAATATGGAACTATATCGTATGCGCTTTCCTCATGAAAGGTTGAAGTTTGGATTTCATTTATCGTAGAATATTAGTTGTTATTAGTACCTGTCCATAAAAATAATCTCTTATGCATTCAAACTCAAAGGAGTGCTCAACATGTTAAAAGTACAAGAAATCCGTGAACTGATCAAACTCATTGATGAGTCCTCGATAGACGAATTCACTTATGAAACAAACGGTACGAAAGTGTCGATGAAGAAAAACGAAGGGGAAGTTGTGACGCGTCCTGCTGTAGCAGAAACGCCAGTGATTGAACAACCAACACCTTCTGTACAACCAAGACAAGAAACCCCTGCTCCCGCTATGGAGGAAGCACCAACAGAAACCTCAGCAGCGAATTGGGATAAAGAAATTGTATCTCCAATGGTTGGTACATTCTACGAGTCTCCATCGCCTGAGGATGCTCCTTACGTTAAAGCTGGCGATTCAGTAAAGGCAGATTCAGTTGTATGTATTGTTGAAGCGATGAAGCTATTCAACGAGATTGAAGCAGAGGTTGATGGCGAAATCGTAGAACGCTTAGTTGAAAATGGCCAGTTAGTTGAATATGGACAGCCATTATTCCGAGTGAAATCCAAATAAGGAGTTGGAAACGTGATTAAGAAACTCTTAGTGGCCAATCGCGGAGAAATCGCTGTCCGTATCATCCGTGCTGCCAAAGAATTGAATATTGAAACGGTTGCTGTCTATTCAGAAGCAGACAGAGAATCGTTACATGTGCAATTGGCAGACGAGGCGTACTGCATTGGTCCAACAGCTAGTAAAGACAGCTACTTAAACTTTACAAATATTATGAGTGTTGCCATCTTAACCGAATCAGATGCCATCCATCCAGGCTATGGATTTCTATCTGAGAATGCGGATTTCGCAGAGATTTGTGCGGAATGTAACATTATATTCATCGGGCCAAGTGCCGCAGCAATCCGTAAAATGGGAACGAAAGACGTTGCTCGCGAGACGATGAGAGCGGCTGGAGTCCCAATTGTTCCAGGTTCAGAAGGTCTCATCAAAGATGAGGAAAATGGGAAAGAGATTGCAGAAGAAATCGGCTATCCAGTTATTATTAAAGCGACTGCTGGCGGAGGCGGTAAAGGGATTCGTGTGGCAAGAACCGAAGAAGACTTAGTGAAAGGCATTCGCATGACGCAACAAGAGGCTGAGACTGCGTTTGGAAACCCTGGTGTTTACATTGAGAAATACATCGAGGATTTCCGTCACGTTGAAATTCAAGTAATGGCAGATAACTTTGGTAATGTCATTCACTTAGGGGAACGTGATTGCACGGTTCAACGACGTCTTCAGAAGTTGATTGAAGAAACTCCTTCCCCAGCAATCACTGAAGAAATTCGTGAAGAAATGGGAGAAGCTGCTGTGAAAGCCGCTCAAGCTGTAAATTACAGTGGGGCTGGCACGGTCGAATTCATCTATGATAAAGTAAATGGACGATTCTACTTTATGGAGATGAATACGCGTATTCAAGTCGAGCATCCTGTTACGGAAATGGTGACAGGTGTAGATCTGATTAAAGAGATGATCCACGTAGCTAATGGCAATGAATTAACATACAAACAAGAAGACATTCAATTCCAAGGTTGGGCAATGGAATGTCGGATTAACGCAGAGAACCCGTTTAAGTCCTTTATGCCTTCACCAGGAGAAGTACAGATGTATTTACCCCCAGGTGGGTTCGGCGTACGCGTGGACTCCGCTGCTTATCCAGGATGGAAGATTCCACCATATTATGATTCAATGATTGCTAAGCTCATTACGTATGGCAACACACGTAAGGAAGCCATGGACCGTATGAAGCGTGCTCTTGATGAATTTGTAATCGAAGGCGTACACACAACCATTCCATTCCACCGTCGTATGATGGACCATGTTGTCTTTAGAGAAGGAGATTTCAACACGAAATTTCTTGAGACTTATACTATAATGGAAGAGGAATAAGAAAAGGAGTGACCAGTTTGAGCGATAACCACCTTTTAAAAGTCAGTGATGATTCTACTTTAGGAAACGTAGAAATTGCACCTGAAGTCATTGAAGTCATTGCCGGGATTGCCGCGACCGAAGTAGCTGGTGTAGCTTCGATGAGAGGGAACTTTGCTACTGATGTAGTAGAGCGACTCGGTAAGAAGAACCATGGGAAAGGCGTTCGCGTAGATTTGACGGACGAAGGCATCATCGTCGACATCTACGTCGTCATGGATTTTGGAATTTCGATTCCGAAGACCGCACAGAAGATCCAAGACAACGTTCGTCAAGGATTATTGAACATGACCGCGCTTGACATTAAGGAAATAAACGTCCATATTGTCGGTGTACAAATGGAAACAAAAGAAGAATTGAACCAAGAAGAAGTGTAACAGCTGAGACCATAAGGGGTTCCCTTTATGGTCTCTTTTACGTGTGAAATACAGGACGAAATGGCTTTTATACGTAGAACATGTTATGATTCATACGGATATTACGTAAAAGGAGAACGATATATGAAACGTCGTACAGCAAGAGAAAAAGCATTCCAAGCCTTATTCCAAATGGATATAAATGATATACCTCCACGTGAATCAATCGCGAACGTGCTAGAAGAGGGAATTATGACAGACAAATTCCTAGAAACGATTGTGTTCGGTGTGACGGAGCATAAAGAATCAATCGACGAACAGATTCAGCAACATTTAGAGAAGTGGACAATTAAACGTGTAGCATCCGTTGAGAAAACGCTACTCCGTATGGCTACATTCGAAATGGGATACGTTGAGGACGTACCGAACAAAGTTGCGTTGAACGAAGCAATTGAATTAGCCAAAGTATTTGGTGATGATCAATCGGGCCGATTCATCAATGGTGTTCTAAAGAAAGTGCTCGATTCTTACGAACAATAAGAGGAGGTAGTTCTCATGGCAGCAGAAATTATTTATGGAAAAGAGTTAGCTGAGAGCATTCGTGCACGGTTGAAAGACGAAGTTGCCGAGCTACATAGTCAACAAATCCATCCAAAATTAGCTGTAGTAATCCTTGGAAACGATCCCGCATCTCAGTCTTATGTGAAAGGGAAGAAAAAGGCGTCTGCGAACATCGGCATGGACGCAGAGCTAATTGAGCTTTCGGAAGAAACAACTCAAGCTGAACTCCTTGATGTTGTGGATCGGCTGAATCAAGATACCGATATTCATGGAATTCTAGTTCAGTTACCCCTCCCTGACCACATTAATGAAGATGTCATCATTGAAGCCATTTCCCCGGAGAAAGATGTTGATGGATTTCATCCCATTAGTATAGGGAGAATGATGGCTGGTAAAGAAACCTTCCTTCCATGCACACCACTCGGGATTATGACGATGTTCCATGAGAAAGGCATCTCAATTCGTGGCAAACATGCGGTTGTAGTGGGTAGAAGTCGCATTGTTGGTAAACCGGTTGGACAACTTCTATTAAATGAGCATGCGACCGTTACCTATTGTCACTCTCGCACTGAGAATATGGATAAGTACATTCAAGAGGCTGACATCCTCATTGTAGCTGTAGGGAAGCCTGGCTTCGTACACGGAGACCAGATCAAAGATGGGGCGGTTGTTATTGATGTCGGCGTGAACCGGATTGAAGATGGAACGTTAACGGGAGACGTTGATTTCGAATCAGCGAAAGAAAAGGCCTCCTACATTACTCCAGTCCCGCGCGGAGTTGGTCCAATGACCATTACAATGCTCTTACAGAACACGATTCAAGCTGCTAAACAAATTCATCATGCTACGACTCAAGGGAGCCCCTCTTAGTGAAAGACCGCTACTTAACGGTTACCGCATTAACTAAATATATTAAGCGGAAATTTGAGACAGACCAGCATTTACGCGAGGTTTGGCTAAGAGCAGAAATTTCAAATTTCAAGCAGCATAGTCGTGGGCATATGTATTTAACGTTGAAAGATCAAACTTCACGTGTTTCCGCCGTTATGTTTAGCGGAAACAATAAACACCTTAAATTCACACCAGAAAACGGAATGAATGTGCTTGTTAAGGGTGAAATCAGTGTATATGAGCCTGTAGGTCAATATCAACTTTACATACGTCAAATGGAACCAGATGGTGTTGGAGCGCTATATTTGGCTTATGAAGAATTAAAGAAGAAACTTTCAGGTGAAGGGTTGTTTGAAGAAGCGCGCAAGAAGCCCATTCCAAAGTATCCAAACCATATTGCGATTATTACATCACCGACTGGAGCTGCGATTCGTGACATTATTACTACAATCAAGCGTCGGTACCCGCTTGTAAAGCTTTCTGTATTGCCAGTATCTGTGCAGGGGCCACATGCGGCACCTAGTGTAGTAAAGGCAATTCAACACGCCAACGAGCTTGATGGGATTGATGTGATTATTACAGGGCGAGGTGGTGGGTCCATTGAAGAATTATGGGCCTTTAACGAGGAATCGGTAGCTCGCTCAATTGCAAACTCCGAAGTACCAATCATTTCTGCTGTTGGACACGAGACAGACTATACGATCTCAGACTTTGTTGCTGATTTACGCGCTCCAACCCCAACAGGTGCTGCAGAGATGGCTGTCCCTTCTCGAGAAGAAGTGCAGCAACATGTCCAATCGTTAAAACGATACCTTCACAGAGTCGTCCATACTGAAATCAATCAGTCACGACAAAGACTTCAAGCGATGCAGCGTTCTTATGCGTTTCGTTACCCTGCGAAGCTTATGCAGCAGAAAGAGCAGGACTTGGACCGTTTAATGGAGCACTTGCAACGTAACGTTAATATGTCACTAGAGCGGAAACAAGAAAAGGTTGGGAATCTTATTCAACGACTGTCCCAACAACACCCAGAAAGACAAATCGAGCTTTCAAAGGTGAATGTTCAGCAGCTTACCACAAGGAACCAGCGAGCAATGAAGCAAGAATTGGGCTCTCAACAGCAAGCGTTCGGTCAGTTGTTGAATAAACTTAACTTATTAAACCCCCTAGAGATTATGCAACGAGGCTACGCTATTCCATTCACAAGTGATGGGAGTGTCGTAAAGACGGTTCAAGATGTACAACCGGGTGATTCTGTCCAAGTTCGTTTGAAAGATGGAGTTTTAGACGCAGAAGTAAGGGGTATAGCTGAGGAGGATTACAATGAGTGAACAAGCGCAACAGGAATTGAGCTTTGAAGAGGCGATGAAGCAATTAGAGGAACTCGTTGGGAAACTTGAAGAAGGCGATGTTCCTTTAGAGAAAGCAATCACCTACTACCAAGAAGGTATGAAACTTTCGAAAGTGTGTAATGACAAACTAACTCGTGTTGAGAAACAAATGGAACAAATCATGAATGAACAGGGTGAATTTGAACCGTTTACCGTTCAGGAGGAAGAGTAAGTGAAAGAAACGCTCGCAACGTTTATTCAGAATCATGTCGTACAACTAAATAGTGAATTGGAAGCTTCCATCAGAAAGCGAGCAATCCCAGATCGCCTGAAGGAATCCATGCTCTATTCCATTAAAGCTGGCGGAAAACGCATTCGTCCTATGCTAATGTTAGCTGCTAACGACGCATTTGGAGGCACACCTGAACGTGTGATGCCTGTTGCAAGTGCAGTTGAGATGATTCATACTTATTCCCTTGTGCATGATGATTTACCGGCTATGGATGACGATGATGTCCGTCGTGGTCAACCAACCAATCACAAGCAGTTTGATGAAGCTACAGCAATCCTAGCTGGAGATGGATTATTGACAACTGCCTTTCATCTCATCTCTCAGTCTTCATTAACGGATGGAGAGAAAGGATTTATTCTTAAAGAGATGGCTCAAGCGAGTGGCGCTGAGGGAATGGTAGCTGGACAGATGTTAGATATGGAAGCCGAAGGGGAAGAGCTAACCTTAGAGGAATTAGAGAACATCCACCGTCTGAAAACAGGAGAACTACTCCGGTTTTCAGTACTTGCAGGTGCTTATTTAGGTGGTGCGAACGTGGAGCAACGAGAGGCCATTGAACGTTATGCGAAAGCTCTAGGTCTATTATTCCAAGTTCAAGATGACATTCTTGATGTTGTAGGAAATGCAGATGAGCTAGGAAAGCCAATTGGTAGCGATGTCGGAAATGACAAGAGCACCTATCCACAATTGCTAGGTCTAGAGGGAGCTAAGGAGCAAAAAGAAATTTATGCTCGAAAAGCTAAGGATGCATTAGTTGAAGCTGGCGTCGAAAGTACGTTGCTCGAAGATTTTGTCGATTACATTAATGATCGAACTGCATAATTGATGAGCAAAGCTGATTGAGTCATTCAATGAAATATGTTATATTATTTGTATAAAGCAGGATGGTGCAGTATTCTAGTCGGCCCTCCGTTTCTGAAGGCGGGCCTAAAAATCCGCCATAGGGCACATCGATGAAGTTCCTTGTGTCGGCTTGGGGCGCCCAGCCTTGGGTCGATGCTGGGAGTTAAGGTTGCAGGGCGATCCACAAAGGCATGTGGGCGTTGACCCTGCTTCCGCGGAGGCCCATTCTTGTAGGGATTGCTATCACGCATGACCTATGAAATGGGGTATGAACCTACGTGATCGTTTTCGATGGGAATAACGATCCGTAGCGTAGCCTGCCTTGAGTGGCTCTGAGGGGATTATGGCATCTAGAGTCAACGCTTGATGGCCACTAGCGTTGGCTCTCCAACGCCATATGAAATCAGCGCTGCAAAAGAGGCTAGGGAACGGCCAAAGGCTGCCGAGGAAAACTCCTAGACTGTTCGTTGGACAATCAACAGGGATTATAGTGTGGACTAAGTGGTAATCCAGTCTAGTTACCGGTGACGGACTAAGTTGGGTTTAAAGGGGAACCGCCGATGTGGCAACACACGGTACCCAACTGGGAAAACCTACTGGACCTAAGCCGCAGTTTTTACCTGTTGATTGACCATCCTGTCTTACATAATAAGTGAAGCTAACTCAATTATAGACATAAATAGATGAGGTTTAGTCATGAAACAACAACTACAAAATTCATTAAAATTTAGTCTTGGGATTGCCGTTATCACTTTTGTGCTAGCGGCTATTTTTTCAGTCATTTCTTCATATTTATTAGGAGATGTCTATTATCTAATCGGCATATTGATTGTGTTTACGATTGTATTTATAGGGATCTTCTTTGATATGCTAGGGATAGCAGCAACTGCCGCAGATGAAACCCCGTTCCATGCTATGGCAGCGGAAAAAGTAAACGGTTCCAAAGAGGCTATTCGTATTGTGCGAAATGCAGACAAGTTCGCGAGTTTCTGTAATGATGTAATTGGAGACATAGCGGGTATAGTAAGTGGTACGGGGACAACAATCGTTGTGATTTCAATAACGCTCAAAATGGGAGCACCTGAAGGATCAACCACACAAATCGTTATTAGCGTAATCTTTACAAGTATCGTTGCTGCTGTAACGGTAGGTGGAAAAGCGTTAGGAAAATTCGTTGCCATTCATTCATCCACGAAGATTATCTTCATAGTTGGAAGAGCCGTTGCGCTTATAGAGAATAAGCTGAATATAAAACTATTACCTCAAGAGAAGAAATCTTCGAGAAATTCCCGATGAAGGTGAGTGATCCAAATGGATCTTACTACAATTAAAGACCCTTCTTTTTTGAAGGACTTATCAACAGAAGAACTAGAAAACTTAGCTACCTCCATTCGAAACTTCTTAATTGAAGAGTTATCTGTAACAGGAGGGCACTTAGGCGCTAATCTGGGTGTTGTAGAGTTAACGCTAGCTCTACATAAGATATTTGACAGTCCAACAGATAAATTTGTGTGGGATGTGGGTCACCAATCCTATATTCATAAGATATTAACTGGACGAGCTGACCAATTTAGTACGTTACGCCAGTACAAGGGCTTATGCGGATTCCCAAAACGTAATGAAAGCGAGCATGATGTCTGGGAAACAGGCCATAGCTCAACTTCCTTATCGGCTGCAATGGGGATGGTCCTTGCTCGGGACATGCAAGGAGCGGATTATTCAGTTGTTCCGGTTATTGGTGACGGAGCTTTAACAGGTGGTATGGCGTTAGAAGCGTTAAACCATATTGGCCATGAGAAGAAGAACATGACGGTCATTCTTAATGACAATGAAATGTCTATCGCCTCAAACGTTGGAGCGCTTCACAATATGCTTGGACGTATGAGAAGTGCGCGCAAGTATCATTGGGTGAAAGATGAAATGGAAATTCTTCTGAAGCGGATTCCGGCAGTTGGGGGTAGACTTGCTACGGCTGCAGAGCGCATTAAAGATAGCATGAAGTACTTTATGGTTCCAGGGATGTTCTTTGAAGAGCTCGGTTTCACGTACTACGGTCCTGTAGATGGTCATGATTTCAACGACTTGTCTGAGACAATCCAGTATGCGAAGAAAACAGAAGGTCCTGTCATTGTTCACGTTGTGACGAAGAAAGGGAAAGGCTACCACCCTGCAGAGTCTGACCAGAAGGACAAATGGCATGGAGTAGGTCCTTATAAGATCGAATCCGGTGAAAAGATTAAACCAACCAATGCTCCACCGGCATGGAGTGAAGTGGTTAGCGAGACGCTACAAAAGAAAGCGCGTGAAGATAACCGCATTGCTGCTATAACGCCAGCAATGATTCTAGGTTCGAAGCTTGAGAAGTTTGGAGAAGAGTTCCCAGACCGCTTGTTTGATGTTGGAATTGCTGAGCAGCATGCGACAACACTTGCTGCAGGTATGGCAACACAAGGAATGAAGCCGTTTCTAGCGATTTATTCTACATTCCTTCAACGCGCTTATGACCAACTTGTTCACGACGTTTGTCGCCAGAATTTGAATGTCACCTTCGGCATTGACCGGGCTGGTTTGGTTGGGGCAGATGGGGAGACCCACCAAGGCGTCTTCGATATTGCCTTTATGAGACATTTGCCAAACATGACCATTATGATGCCTAAAGATGAGAATGAGGGTCAGCATATGGTTCATACAGCGCTTGAATATGATGATGGTCCTGTTGCCGTTAGGTACCCTCGGGGAAATGGACTGGGCGTTCATATGGATGAAGAGCTTCAAGAGATTCCGATTGGTTCATGGGAAGTACTGAAATCAGGTACTGATGCTGCCATTCTTACATTTGGTACTACCATTTCTATGGCGTTAGAAGCGAGTAACATGCTTGAGAAAAAAGGGATTTCTGTACAAGTCATTAATGCTCGCTATATTAAGCCGATGGATGAAGCTATGCTTCATGATTTGATGGCTCAATCAATGCCACTTCTAACAGTGGAAGAAGCCGTCCTTCAAGGTGGGTTCGGTAGTGCTGTTCTTGAATTCGCTCAAGATCATCAGTATTATAACCAAATTGTACAACGTATTGGGATTCCGGACCGTTACATCGAGCACGGCAGTGTGGGACAATTATATGAAGAAGTTGGCCTGACGAAAGAAAACATCGCAGATAAATTAGAAGAACTGTTACCAGAACAACAACAAAGGGCTTGAGAAGATGGCGAATAAAGTACGATTAGATACACTGCTCGTGAATCGAGGGCTCTCTGAGACTCGCGAGAAAGCAAAACGAAACATAATGGCTGGTCTTGTCTATTCAGAATCAACTCGAATGGATAAGCCAGGTGTTAAAGTAGACGATACAATCCCACTTACAGTAAAAGGAAAAGCTATTCCTTATGTGAGTCGAGGTGGGCTTAAGCTTGAGAAGGCGTTAAAACATTTCGATCTTAAGTTAGAGGGCAAGACGCTCATAGATGTCGGGTCTTCTACTGGTGGGTTTACAGACTGTGCCCTTCAGAACGGTGCAGAAATGAGCTATGCCATTGATGTTGGGTACAATCAATTAGCGTGGAAATTACGTAACGATGAACGAGTAGAAGTGATGGAACGTACGAATTTCAGGTATGTGACTCCGGATGATTTAACGCGAGGAAAACCAAATGTGTCTTCCATTGACGTCTCGTTTATCTCTCTAAAACTCATTCTTCCCGTGCTAAAGACGCTGCTGCAAGAAGATAGCGATGTCGTCGCACTGATTAAGCCGCAATTTGAAGCGGGGAGAGAACAAGTTGGGAAGAAAGGGATTATTCGCGATGCAAAGGTCCACCGTCAAGTTGTCCGAGATATGCTCGATTTTGCGAGTCAAACTGGATACTCTGTCGAAGGCCTGACCTTCTCTCCTATTACAGGCGGAGATGGCAACATCGAGTTCCTGGCTCATTTGAAATGGAAGGATGGGAATGGTGTAATCCAACCGACGATTGATGTGGATGAAGTTGTTTCTGAAGCTCATCAAACCCATTAAATAAAGTATGTTAGAATGGGACTACAAAGGTGGTCCCTTTTTAAATGGATGTTTAAGTAGGCATGAAGTGAGGGAGATACATGAATAAAGGTCAACGTCATATTAAAATTCGCGAATTAATCGCAGAGAACGATATTGAAACACAAGATGACTTAGTCGACCGATTGCGTGGTCTTGGATACAACGTGACACAAGCAACGGTCTCAAGAGATATAAAGGAGCTTCATCTTGTCAAAGTGCCAATGCTTGATGGTCGCTACAAATACAGCTTGCCAGCGGACCAGCGATTTAATCCGTTGGAGAAGTTAAAACGGTTAATGATTGATGCATTCCTACGCATTGATGTGGCCAGCCACTTTATTGTACTCAAAACGTTGCCAGGTAATGGGAACGCCATTGGTGTACTCATAGATAATTTGGATTGGGAAGAGATCCTCGGGACGATTTGCGGGGATGATACGTGTTTAATCATTTGTCGTACGGAGGCAGAAGCATCACAGATCCGTGACCGTTTACTCGACATGCTGTAAATTTCAAAGAAGAGGTGCTATCTCGTGTTAGCTGAACTTTCTATTAAAGATTTTGCCATTATTGAGGAAGTAACCGTGCAGTTTCGTGAAGGATTAACCGTTCTAACGGGCGAAACAGGTGCTGGTAAATCCATTATTATTGACGCCATACAACTGCTAACAGGTGGTCGAGGTTCAGCTGAGTTCGTGCGCTATGGGACGAAGAAGGCGGAAATTGAAGGATTGTTCTATATTGACCATCCTAAGCATTCTGTCTATGAGAAAGCAGAAGCTTTCGGAGTTGAAGTCGATGATGATGGGATGATTGTGCTAAATCGAACAATCAGCGCAAATGGAAAGAGCATCTGTCGTGTAAACGGAAAGCTAGTCACGCTTGCAATCTTAAAAGAATTTGGTAAGACATTAATTGATATACATACTCAGCATGAAACGCAATCATTGATGGATGTAGACCGTCACATCGAATTACTTGATTTGTATGACCAGGTCAAGATAGAAGAAGTGAAGTCGGACTATACGGTGCTGTACAAGCAGTTCGATGCATTAAAGAAACGACACCGTGAACTCAGCGAGAATGAACAGGAGATGGCTCAACGACTTGACCTTCTGGAGTTCCAATATCGTGAGTTAGAAGAAGCCAACTTACAGCCGAATGAGGATGAGGTTCTCACTGAGGATCGCAATCGACTTGTGAATTACGAGAAGATATACTCCGGTCTGAATGATGCTTATCACGCGCTCTACGGGGATCAAAAGGCACTTGATTGGCTATCTCATTCGCTTTCTTCACTTGAGGGCGCGCAGAATTTCGATGAAGAAATTGCTAAGAAGACAGAAGAGCTCTCCAATCACTATTATTTAGTTGAAGAACTCGCCTATTCGTTAAGGCATCAGCTTGATTCACTTGAATTTGACGCCAATGAATTGGACAGTATTGAAGCGCGCTTAAACGAAATTAACCGTTTAAGAAAGAAGTACGGACAGTCTGTAAATGACATTCTAGAATACGCGTCCAAGATTGAAGAAGAAATTGACCAAATTAAGAATCGAGATTCTCACATTGTGAAGTTGGAAGAAGAGATTAAAGAGAAAGCTGAGGATGTTGCGCTTGAAGCGAAACATTTGCACGACCTACGTGTAAAGGCGGCTGATCAGTTATCATCTTCCATACACAATGAACTGAAGGACTTATATCTTGAGAAAGCGGCATTCGGGGTTGATTTCGAGACTGTGGAAGGGACTGAAACAGATCCTGAGATAGAAGGGAAGCGGGTTAAGCTATCCCGAAATGGAATGGACCATGTGAAGTTTCTTATTACTACAAATCCTGGTGAGCCGTTGAAGGAAATTCATAAAGTAGCAAGTGGCGGTGAGCTGTCTCGTATCATGCTCGCTTTAAAACGAATCTTCTCCCAGCACCAAGGCGTAACGAGTGTCATTTTCGATGAGGTGGACACTGGCGTTAGTGGACGAGTAGCCCAGTCTATTGCCGAGAAGATTTACGGTATATCTTCTGGGTCTCAGGTGCTCTGTATTTCACACCTCCCCCAAGTGGCTGCAATGGCAGATACTCATCTTTATATCCAAAAGCATGTGGAGAACGACCGGACATCTACAAGTGTGGAAGAATTGTCCATGGAGCACAAGATTGAAGAACTCTCCCGTATGATTACAGGCGCAGAGTTAACGGAAACAACGAAAGAGCACGCTAAAGAATTACTTAATCTTGCTGAAAAATTTAAACAAGTTCATGCTTAAACTGCCCATTTATGGGCAGTTTAATTTATTTCTATTTCACTCCCTACATACGGAACGGTTTAAGGAAGTGTTACCTAGTTTTTCTGATGTTCCTGTAGTTTAAAACCGCACAGTAAAGGTCACATTAAAGGTACAGACAAAAAAATATAGGTATGGGTTTGAAACGAGGAGAGTGAACTGTTTGAATCCAATTGAATGTTGTAGAAAGATATTGGGTGTTATACTCCTTGTTGCTGTTCTTTGTATACCGTTCTCCAAACCTGTCCAAACGTATTTGTCTATTCCGAATGAGTTGACGGTATTCGAGAATGAACCTACCGCACTGCAAACGATTGGGTCTTCAGTTCCAAAAGTAAAAGCAGGGGACTCTGTGATTGAGCAGGAAGCAAATGCGCTAATCGGAAAACATTCAGGAGAATCTGAATTTGTATATGAACTAGCAGGGCTGCCGATTAAAAAAGTTGATGTAAATGTGCTTAAGGATTTTAAAGTCATTCCTGGTGGTCAATCCATTGGTGTGAAGCTTCATACGCTTGGCGTCCTCGTTGTAGGTCACCATTTAGTGGACACACCAGATGGAAAAGTCTCCCCTGGAGAAGAAGCGAATGTCCAAGTAGGAGACATTCTGCTCAAGATTAACGGTAAAGACATTAAACAAATGAGTGAAGTAGCACCATTTGTTGAAGAAGCAGGAAAGAATGATGAGAAATTAAAGCTTACAATCAAACGTGAGAAAGAAACATTTGAAACGATGCTTACTCCTTATTATGACGATCAAGACAATAAATATCGTTTAGGATTGTATATTCGTGATTCTGCTGCAGGAATCGGCACGATGACCTTTTACCACCCAGACTCGAAGAAGTATGGAGCATTAGGGCATGTAATTTCCGATATGGACACGAAAAAGCCAATTGAGATTCATGAAGGCACGATTGTACGTTCTAATGTTACTGAAATTGAAAAAGGAAGCAATGGTGTACCTGGGGAGAAGCGAGCCAAGTTCTCTGCAGATCAATCACAGATTGGGAACATTACACGTAACAGTCCATTTGGAATCTTTGGCAAGCTAGACAAGCAAGTGAAAAATGGGATTATGGATAACCCTATGCCAATTGCATTGTCCCACCAAGTGAAAGAAGGGCCAGCCAAAATTCTAACTGTTGTAGAAGGTGAGCAAGTTCGAGAATTCGATGTTGAAATTGTTAGCACGGTTCCTCAGAAATACCCAGCAACTAAAGGGATGATTGTGAAAGTCACTGATCCTGACTTGTTAAAGATTACTGGAGGCATCGTCCAAGGAATGAGTGGAAGTCCAATTATCCAAGATGATAAAGTAGTTGGCGCGGTGACGCATGTGTTTGTGAATGACCCTACGTCTGGGTACGGCGTTCACATTGAATGGATGTTGCATGAAGCAGGCATAAATATTTATGAAGAAGAACAAGAAAAGGCGAGTTAAAAAGACAGGATAAGTACCTTCCTGTCTTTATTTTTTGCATCTTCTTATAAAAAAACAATATGTTATAATAAAGGTGATAATGACCTAAAGTTTTTTCGACAAATGTACGCTTATAGCGTTGAACTATGTTGAAGGAAATCGAATACCCGTGAAAAATCGAGGAAATGGAAGAGAATCGAAAAAATTCAAAGTTTTTCACGTGAAAAAGAGGAAATTTCATAGTTCTGTCGAAAATAAACTTTGGAGACAAGAGGGAACCAAAAACGGGGAGGAAGTATGCGTGGAAAAAATTAAAGTTTGTTTGGCGGATGATAATCGGGAACTTGTTCATATGTTAGATGATTATTTCTATGACCAGGAAGAGATTGAAGTTGTGGGGAAAGCTTATAATGGTCAAGATTGTTTAACGTTGTTAGAAGAATCCGATCCTGATGTCCTAGTGCTGGATATTATTATGCCGCACGTTGACGGATTGGCAGTCCTTTCTAAGATGAAGGAACTTGGTAAAGAGCGTCTGCCAAACGTCATTATGCTTACAGCGTTTGGGCAAGAAGAAGTAACGAAGAAAGCGGTCGACCTAGGGGCATCTTATTTTATTTTAAAACCATTTGATTTAGATAACCTGCGTGATCATATTCTCCAAGTGCATGGCAAATCCCCAGCATTTGATTCTAGTCGAAATCGTGCGGTTCGAGAACGCAAACCTGAGAAGAAGCTTAATCTAGATGCAAGTATTACGAACATCATCCATGAAATCGGAGTGCCCGCTCACATTAAAGGATACATGTATCTACGTGAAGCCATTTCTATGGTTTACAACGACATTGAGTTACTAGGGTCCATTACGAAGGTTCTGTACCCGGATATTGCGAAAAAGTACAATACAACTGCAAGCCGTGTAGAGCGAGCAATTCGACACGCTATTGAAGTGGCATGGAGCAGAGGTAACATTGACTCTATTTCAACGCTATTTGGCTACACCGTATCCATGTCGAAAGCGAAGCCAACAAACAGTGAGTTTATCGCAATGGTGGCGGATAAGTTACGTTTGGAGCATATGGCTGTTTAACTTCGAACACTTACCTAAAGTTGTATGATTAGATATGATTTAAGTAAGAGCTAATATAGAGCTCTAAGTGAATTGTTGGGGTTGGAGGTGAACTCCTGCCTCAACAAACTTAAGAGCCATTTGTATATTTTTATGTAAGAGCTAGAGATTTTACTGGAAATTACACATACTTTCAAAAACGGAAACATCCTTTTTAATGCCCCCAGTTGAATTAATTTATTTAATCAATTCTCCAATGAACTGTTATTATAGTTGAACGCAACATTATTCAGTATTTCGTAGTGCGTTGTTTATCTTTCCACATTTTAATCTTTGAATAACCTTCGACAGTCCAGATTGTTGTGCTCCCTTATTAAGCCATTTCCACATACTTAGCAAGTGGAGGTGGACCTTTACCTCTTCAGGACGATTAAACCTCTCTCAAAGCTTTATATTAACTTCTATATTATTTGTTCATCCCTTTGAGTTTCCTTGTAATATTCCACAAGCTAGTTGTTAAAGAAACGCTTAGCATATCCACGTTTGAAAAAAGTGTTAGGTTTTTTATTACGGTCGTTATTATCAATTATTGATTCGACGCCATAGCCGAATGGAATCCATTCTGAACAAGTCGAGTGTAGTAGGTAAAGAAGCGTGTATGTTTTTTGGGAAATTCTTATTACTCCTGCAAATGTTAAGGGCTCTGGTATGTAGGAGAATAGAGGTTGAAGGAGATAGAACTATCCCCTTCAACCTCTATTCGTTTATTCTTCTTCTTGTGGCAACGTGCCACGTTGTTTTACTGTATATTTTCCATGCCCAACAACAGTACGTTCATAGTCCAAGTTCAGCTTCTCGAAATTTTCCATGATGGTCATGTCTACGACAACCGAATTATCAAGCTTTGCAGAGACAACAAGTCCTTCAAGCTCCTGTTTTCCCTTCTTGAAGGCAATGATATCACCTTCAGTAGCTTTTTCTTCTTCTGCCACTTGGTCTTTTTCTTCTTTTTCCTTACGGCTGAAAGCAGCATCGAGCAATCCGCCTGTTAAGTTTTCATCACTCATTTGAGATCCCCTTTCGTCGATTCATTATGTGGTACGTAACATCCACCATATTTTCTCTCTTAGTTCAGTTATACCCTTATATGGGCTGTCCATTCGCTAAATTACTCTAACACGATTCTACTTCATGATAAAACATTCTAATAAGAAACGGAAGTATCCGAAATTTTGAGTTAATTCTTTCTGATCTGCTTCGTATCATGATAAGGAAGTCTTCTACTCATAAATAAGTATAGAAGGGGGAATGGTGAGATGTTGGAAACGAAACGGCTAATTCTTCGCTATTTCAGACGAGAAGACGCAAAGCGGTTGCAAGAAATCTATCACAATAAGAAGGTTGCATCTACAACAACGATTCCTTATCCATATACGATTGAAGATGCTACGAATTGGATTGAGAGTCATGAAGAACTAATCGAGTATGGAGGACTAATCCCATATGCGATTGTGCTTAAAACCGAGAATCGACTTATTGGTTCCATTTCACTCCGGATTCATGTCGGACAGTGGAAGGGAGAGCTTGCAGCGGTCATTGATGAAGAGTATTGGGGAAAGGGGTACGGCACAGAAGCTGCCAAAGCGTGCCTCGATGAAGCCTTTAGTGAGAAAGGAATCAATAAAGTGTTTGCTCAAGCCATTGGCAGTAACCACCCATCGATTGAGACAATCAAAAAGATTGGCATGAAGTTAGATGGGAGTTTACGGCAGGATTTATGGCATGATGGTCAGTTTAAAGATGTGTTAATCTTTAGCATCCTTAAACGAGAGTGGGAGTCTGAGGGAAACTGACTTCCATAAATTTAAAAACGAGGATACAAAATTCTTAAAATAGTGGCACTTTCATGATAAGATTAAAAATTATATAAATTGTTGTGAAAAAGTGGGGAAAAACACATGAAAGTAGCTAAATTTGGAGGAAGCTCTGTAGCGAGTGCTTCGCAATTAAAGAAAGTAACCGATATTATTACCCAAGACCCGGAACGTAAACTTGTTGTCGTATCCGCACCAGGAAAACGATTTGCTGATGATATAAAGGTGACGGATTTATTGATAGGTATTGGAACGAGTGGCCGAGAGGAAGCGAAAGGGTATATCGATGCAGTTATTGAGCGGTTTAAAGAGATTCTGACCGATTTACACTTGCCAACAGACGTATTGGATGAGGTTCGACAATCGTTAGAAGCGGTCGTGCACGGGGATAAGGTGTACGAGAACAAAATGGATGCGCTGAAAGCAACAGGGGAAGATACGCTTGCTAAAGTACTCTCGCTCTATTTAAATCACCTTGGACACCAAGCGTACTATGTAAATCCGAAAGAGGCAGGAATTATCGTAAGTGACGAACCAGGGAGTGCCCAAGTGTTAGATGAGAGCTTTGATCGATTGTATCAACTAAGAGATCGTGATGGCATACTCATTATTCCTGGGTTCTTCGGCTATACTTCAGACGAACGTCTAATGGCGTTCCCACGCGGTGGGTCTGATATTACCGGTTCAATCGTAGCCGCTGGGGTAAAGGCTGATTTATATGAGAACTTTACAGATGTAGACTCTGTATACTGCGTCAATCCAATGATTGTGGAACAACCAAAAGAGATCCATACACTAACCTACAAGGAAATGCGAGAGCTGTCCTATGCAGGATTCTCAGTCTTTCATGATGAAGCCTTAATCCCCGCATTTCGTGCGAAGATACCAGTGGCGATTAAGAATACAAACAATCCTAGTGAGCGAGGTACACGCATTGTCGCAGAGCGCCCCCAATCTGAACAACCAATTGTAGGGATTGCAAGTGATGATGGCTTCTTAAGCATTTATGTAAGCAAATACTTAATGAACCGTGAACGTGGCTTTGGAAGGCATTTGCTTCAAATTCTAGAAGAAGAAGGGATTTCATTTGAACATGCCCCTTCTGGAATCGATGACATGTCCGTCATCTTACGTGAAGAGCAGCTTCCTCCTGAGAAGGAAGAAGTCGTCGTTCGCCGAATTACAGACGAACTGAAAGTCGATACGGTTACAATCGAACGAGATCTTGGTATGGTGATGCTTGTAGGAGAAGGGATGAATGAGCGGATTGGCGTTGCTGCAAGGGCAAGCCAAGCCTTCCAGCAAGCTTCCGTCAACATTGAGATGATTAACCAAGGCTCATCTGAAGTATCTATGATGTTCGGTATTAAAGAAAATGGGATTATTCCTGCTGTTCAGGCGCTTTATAAGAGCTTTTTCGTGGAAAACAATAGCTGAGGGCATACGCTCTCAGCTTTTTTTTCATTGTTATGGAGGTGTTCAATATGGAGAAAGGAAACAAACGTAAGCGAATTAACCCGACTGTCATTGTATTTATATACTTTGTTGCCATTGTAGAGGCATGGGCAGCGTTTTTAAGCGTAGAAGAGACCCCGTATAAAGTGTATCTATATACCAGTCTGTCTTTAGTCAGCTTAGCAATAGGTGTGTACGCAACAATTTTGTATAACAGGCAAAAGAGGAAGGAGAGTCAATGACTCTCCTTCTGTTGACAGGTAGGGCAGTAGTAGAACCTACGGCTGTTTGCCTGTATTTTAATAATTTCGGTACCATCTAATCGACAAGGCTCACCTTCTCGATTGAACACGTAATGGCGATAGTGACGCTTTGTTGCACCCTCCTTTAGTAGGCGGCGCTTTAAAGCTGGGTCTACTGTAATGCCATTAGCCTGATAAGCCCGATGTACCATGGTTTGAACAGCTTCAGCTGCTTGGTGAAGCTGTTCGTCTGAACAATCAACAGGTCTTAAATCGGGATGAATGTTCGCTTCGAACATAATTTCGCTCCGTAAGTAGTTCCCAATTCCAGCAATAAACTGTTGGTCTAACAGTAGGGCAGTCCATCTCCTATTTCGGAAACGGTTTGATTGAAACCGTTGAACAAGATCGGTAACAGTTACAGTCTCACTTAATAGATCAGGACCAACTTTCCGAATAAAGGGATGTTCAGCTACTTCTTCGTCTTTTAGCACTTCAATATCTGAGGCACTGTATAGAAGTGCAGAATGGGCATCTGTGTGTAAAGCAAGGCGAAGCTGACGGTTTGTTTCGGGATAATCATAAAGAGGTCGAATGATCCATTTCCCATAAAGTTGATTATGCGAATAGATGGTATAACCACTCTGAAAACGGGTGAGCAAAGCTTTTCCCTTGGTGTCTACTTGTTGAACCGTGTCGCCTTTCAGAATTTCTTCATATCCTTTTAATGAAGGGAAGGCGAAATAAGCATCCTGTATGACCTTTCCTTCTATAATAGAGGCGATTTGGTCTGCTTCTTGTTTAATTTCCGGTCCTTCCGGCATAAAGAGGTCCTCCTTTACTTCTCATACAGATGGGTATAAATGTCTCGGATTGTATGGATTCCCCTATTTTGTAGCTCTGCAATAAGATGGGTTAACAATTCTGCTGTCATAATTGCATCATTTAATGCGAAATGCCGGACGAGTTGTTGAATGCCAAATCGTTGAATGAGCGCATCTAGCTGATGATTCTCCTCTGGATATAGAGCTTTTGCTACCGCGTGGGTATCCAAAGAGAGTGGTGCAAGAGAAGGCAGTTTCCAACGTTTCAACATCACTTGTAGAAAGTTTAAGTCGAAGCGAGCGGGGTGTGCGACCCATATAGAATTCTCACTAAATGTAAGGAAATTTGATAGCCCTTCGATAAACGGTGGAGATTGGTTCAAATCTTGTTCGTCAAGCCCTGTTAACTCAAGCGTGAGCTTGGTGACTGGACGAATGGGTCTTACTTGTTGATGGAATCCTTCCCCAACTTCAGCATCTGTTCCTGTAATCTTAACTGCACCAATTGAAATAATCTCATGTCCCACTTCTGGAAGTAATCCAGTTGTTTCTAAGTCGAAGATGGTAAAGGGAACTTCGCTAAGTGGAACGTCTAACATAGATGAATCCTGTTCGAAGGATTGAATTTGATTTGACGTAAGCTCATATTGGCTACCCTGTAAGTAAGGCTTGATCTTATGGGCATAGATGTGTTTCTCAAAGAAGATGTATTTTAAGATTTCCAAGTCTATAGGTAACATAAACGTTAAACCACCCGATTTCGGTTGTAGCTAATTTCTAATACTTGTTGCAAGCGCTTGGCAATCATGAGTGCTTCTCGAACTGCTTTTCTTTCTTGCTTTGAAGTTTGCAACAAACTGTAGTTATTGGATAATGGTACGTCATTACGTAGTTGCTCTAGATTGATCTCAAGGCGCAATTTGAGCAGACGATGCAGAGCGAGCTTCGCGTTTTCTACATCCCTTGGGTGAAAACGTTCATTCTGCTTCAGCTTGTCTAGACGCTTGATGGTATGAACTTCGTCTATCCCATGCTTAATCGCGTAAATTCGAACTGCGTTCACAATTTGCATAATGGCAGACTTCTTCAAATTTAATTCGCGTTGCTTCCCGGTTCCTTGAATGCGACCAAATGGTTGGACCGGAACTCGGAAACGTAGCGTATCTTTCATTAGAAGTTGGTGTAAGTTCAGGGAGCGCTGCATACGCTCTGTCAGGAAGTCACGTAAGCTGTACGCTAGCGAGAAGTCCCCTGTAATAGGTCGGAAATCAATAAAGATGGTAAAGTCACGAATCTCCTCTGCATCCTTTTTGTTAATCCAGTGGGTAATGGTTTCATACCAGCTTGATAGAGACTGGCGCCATTTCGGTTCCCGTGCCATAATATTCCCAGTACAGTAAGGGAAGCCACATTGGTCCAACATATCGTTAATCTTCTCGCCGAATCGTTTGAAGTACGTATCGATTTGCAACTGGTCTTCTTCTGACAAATGAGTGTAATCAGCGAGGATCAGACCGTTATCCTGGTCTGTACTAAAGGCTTGTTCCTTCCTACCTTCACTACCCATGACGATAAAACAGTAATTAATGGGTGGTGTACCGTACCCAGCTTGAACCATCGCATCTTCTGCTAAATGAATGATCTGTTTGTGTAGCTCATCGTTATAACTAGAAATTAATTCTGTTACATCGTAGGCGTACATTTGCTCATCAAGCAACGTTTGAACAAATTGCTGAAACGTTTTGTTATACCTTGGGGATAATTGTTTCACCTGCTCAAAGTTCGTTGCAGTTGAGATTTGGTGTCTTAAATCAAAATAAACAGAATCCTGCATGTTTAAGAACGAGGTTTGACGGAGTACGCCTATTGTTCGTTGTTTGTTCACAACAGGAATAATTCCATTCGGAACATTCTTTAAGTAGGAGACCCCATCAAAGATGAAATCCGTTTGCGTGACTACATAGGGCTCAGTAGACATGTATTGTGCGACTGTACATGAGAAATTGCCATCTTTATAAGCTTTAAAGACATCCATAAAGCTTAAAACACCCATTAAATCATTAGAAGCATCTGTCACAATAAGCCCTCCAACGCTCTCTTCCTCCATTAATCGAACAGCATCCATTAACGATTGTTCAGGACGGATTGTCACTGGGGCTTCCATAAATTCTTTCACACGTCTTTTGAATAAATTCTTCTGTTCATCTTCATCTTGGTCTTTGTATTTAATCTCCTGATACAAAGATTTCATCAGCTGGCTTATCCCATCTAACATGAGCTTTGAGAAGGATTGGTTCTGATTCATTACTTCTAAGAACGTATTTCGATTAAATGCAAGTACCTTTGAATCCTCTAACGCCTCTACAGAGAAGCGCAAATCTTCACTTGTAAGCATCACCATAATGCCGATTAACTCCCCGGGGTAATAGAAACGGAGAGACAATTGCTTTCCGTTGGAACGATGCATAACGTTCTTAGCAAGTCCATGAACGAGAAAGTAGATGCCAGGGTTATCCTGGTCTTCGTGGATTATAAATTGATTCTTCTTGTAGTCTTTGATTGAAGAGTGCTGGAACAACCGGTTGCATTGCTCCTCAGTAAGCAAGTTAAATGGGTGTTGATTCTGTATGAGTTCTAGCAGTTGCGACATTTTAATCCCCCTTATCCCTAAAAAAAGAGAGCGTACCCGAGGGTAGCGCTCATTTATTTTCAAATCTTCCTTTTGTTTTATTGCGCTTACGGTCTCTATGTAAGATAAATCCCCCAACTAACCATAGGCCGATGATAAAGAAAATCAGACTAGCAATCCCTTGTATCCATAGCGTTCCATACAAAGGATGAACAATACCAAATAACGTATCCCTCATGAGTTTCACGCCTAGCACGGCAATCATCACTGGGATCATCATCATAATTACAGCTATTAATCTCCCCATAGATGCTCGTCCCCTTGTCGCATTCTTCCATTTTAAAGTATAACAAAGCTTGAATAAGAATCAAAGGTTTGCTTCTTGCTAAACTATGCACGTTCCTATATAGTAAAGATGTGCAAAACATTGCAAGGTGAGGATGCGAATGAAAAGAGTTCTCGTCGTAGGAGCGGGAAAAGGTGGTACTGCCTTGATTCATCTTCTGTCTGAGACGGAAATGATGAACATTGTTGCAGTCGTTGATAAGAAGAAACATGCACCAGGAATTCAACTTGCAAATCAATTGTCGATTCCAGTCGGACATGATTGGGAAGAATGGCTAAATGATGAGATTGATATTGTTATCGAAGCAACAGGTGAAGAAGAAGTGTTCCAACAGTTGCTTCTATCAAGGTCTCGGAGAACAGTCGTAATCCCAGGGGCTGTCGCTTATATTACAGCTCAACTATTGGAAGAGAAGGAAATGCTAGTAGACGAACTGCAAGAACAGACCACAATCCGAGAAAATATATTAAATGCCATCCATGATGGGATGGTTGTGATTAATGAACAGCATGTCATTACATTCATGAATGAAGCAGCAGAGCGGATTGTTGGACAGTCTCGAGAGGATGCGATAGAGCAGCATGTACATACGGTAATCCCCACATCAAGATTGCCGCACGTCATGCGAACCCAGCGAGAAGAAGTCAACCAACAGCTTGACTTGGAGAACAACAAGACGGTCATTACGACCCGAATCCCATTGATTGATGGAGAGGGGAAAGTGGTTGGAGCTTTCGCTGTGTTCAAGGACATTACAGATGTTGTAACGTTAGCGGAAGAGTTGACCGACTTAAAGGAAGTCAAGACGATGCTTGAAGCCATCATCCAATCAAGCGATGAAGCAATCTCAGTTGTGGATGAGAATGGCATTGGACTTATGGTTAACCCAGCCTATACAAAGATTACAGGGCTACAACGTAAAGAAATTATTGGTCGGCCTGCTACAACGGATATTTCTGAAGGTGAAAGCATGCACATGCAAGTCCTGAAGACGAGGCGTCCCGTTCGAAATGTAAGGATGAAAGTTGGTCCAGCCAAAAAGGACGTTATCGTCAATGTCGCCCCAATTATTGTGGATGGAATCTTAAAAGGTAGTGTAGGCGTCTTGCACGATGTGACGGAAATTGAGAACTTAACCTCTGAATTGAAGAGGGCAAGGCAAATTATTCGGAATTTAGAGGCGAAATACACGTTTGATGACATCGTAGGGCAGTCCAATGAAATGATCTTGGCTCTGGAGCAAGCGCGAGTAGGTGCTAAAACTCCTGCTTCCGTTTTACTGCGTGGGGAGTCAGGGACAGGGAAAGAAATTTTCGCTCATGCTATCCATAATGAGAGTGACCGGAAACACAATAAATTTCTCCGAGTAAACTGCGCATCGCTAGGTGATGAGGAATTGGAGCGGGAATTATTTGGGTACGAGGAAGATGCGTTCCCATTTGCTAAGCGTGGAGGAAAGCGAGGACTCTTTGAAGAGGCGAATAACGGCAGTATCTTCTTGGATGAGATTGGTGAGCTTTCGCAATCTATGCAAGTCAAGCTATTGCGTGTTCTTCAAGAACATGAATTGTATCGAGTAGGAGGGGCGAAGCCAGTACCGATTGATGTACGTGTCATCGCGTCCACTCATATAAACATGGAGAAAGCAATCATGAACGGCGCTTTCAGAGAAGATTTCTACTATCGCTTAAACCGTCTGCCGATTTATCTACCGCCGTTAAGGGAACGTAAGGATGACTTTCGCGTCTTAATTCGCAACATCTTACTGAAATTAAATCAAGACTATGGTCGGAATGTTCTCCATGTGAGTAAGGAAGCGTTGAACTACTTAAAGGGATATGACTGGCCTGGAAATGTTCGTGAATTAGAGAATGTCATCGGTCGTGCCATGATGATTATGGAAATGAATAGTGAAGTGATTGAACTTGAGCACATTCCAGAATTATGGCTTCATCCAAAGGTAACGAAAACATCAGCCATCCATGAGAACCCAGATGCTTGGAATGGAAAGACGCTTCAAGAATCGTTAGACCAACATGAGCGCAGGATATTAATAGAAGCATTCCGAAACAATGGCTTTAATAAGACAAAGACAGCCAAATCTCTCGGGATCTCCATTCGTAACCTGTATTACAAACTAGATAAATACGAAATAGACAAAGACAATATGCAAGACTTTTCTAATTAGGAAACACTTGCAAATTATTGCATATATAAAATAAAGCGCTTTCAATAGAGCGCAAGGGGGAGTGGGGCGTTGAAATTATCGTCTTTGCTACAGCAAGTGAAGGAAGGTTCTAAGCGAACAGTAGCCGTAGCACAAGCTGCGGACATAGAAGTGCTAAAGTCTGTCAAACTGGCTCTGCATGAAAGTGTAGCCCATTTCATCCTTGTTGGGGATGAGAAGGGAATCGTTGAAGCTGCCCAAGATGCTGGTCTTTCATTGGAGTCTGATTCCGTATCAATCGCTTCATCTTCTTATGAAACGTCTGCCGAAACCGCTGTACAGCTTGTATCTAAAGGGGAAGCAGATGTTGTCATGAAAGGGAATATTGATACGAAGACGGTGTTGAAAGCAGTTCTGAACAAAGAATATGGATTGAGAACTGGAAATGTACTGTCTCACGTTGCGGTCTTTGAAGTTCCAGGGAGAGACCGATTCACGCTATTAACGGACTCTGGTATGAATATTGAACCGACTGTTGAAGAAAAGGCACAAATTATTCGAAATTCTGTAAGAGTAGCGAAGAGTATCGGAATAGAAGAGCCAAAGGTTGCAGCTTTAGCTGCGGTGGAAGTCGTCAATCCAACCATGCAAGCAACAGTTGATGCAGCGTCTTTAGCGGTCATGCAGCGTCGGGGGCAAATTACGGATTGCATCGTCGATGGCCCGCTAGCCTTTGATGTCGCAGTATCAGAAGAGGCTGTGGCACATAAAGGGGTTGTTTCTCCGGTTGCAGGTCAAGCCGACATCTTGTTAGCCCCTACAATTGAGGTGGCCAATGCACTGTACAAGTCGTTTGTTTATTTTGCCGGGGCTAATGTAGCGGGACTGATAAGCGGAGCTAAAGCTCCTATCGTCTTAACGTCTCGGGCAGATTCAGCTGAGAGTAAGCTGTATTCCCTTGCCTTAGCGTTATTAACTTCAGAAAGAGATTGAGGAGGACTTAACATGGAAATTTTCAAGTACTTAAATGAGTATGATTACGAGCAACTACTATTCTGTCACGATGAGCAGTCTGGTCTGAAGGCCATAATCGCAATTCATGATACTACACTCGGGCCTGCATTAGGTGGTACAAGAATGTGGACCTATGCAACAGAAGAAGAAGCAATTGTGGATGCCCTTCGCCTTGCTCGCGGAATGACTTATAAAAACGCGGCAGCTGGTCTAAACCTTGGTGGAGGAAAGACGGTAATTATTGGAGACCCTAAGAAAGAAAAGAATGAAGAAATGTTCCGAGCATTTGGACGCTTTATCCAAGGTTTAAATGGCCGATACATTACGGCAGAAGACGTAGGAACGACCGTTCAAGATATGGATACGATTCATGAGGAAACGAATTACGTTACAGGAATTTCGCCTGCTTTCGGTTCTTCTGGGAATCCATCTCCAGTAACAGCATTTGGTGTTTACCGCGGAATGAAAGCAGCTGCAAAAGCAGCATTCGGAACAGATTCCTTAGAAGGACGTACCATTGCTGTTCAAGGTGTTGGAAGTGTGGCGTACAACCTTTGCAAATACCTTCATGAAGAAGGAGCCAATCTGGTTGTAACAGACATAAATAAAGAAGCAGTGCAACGTGCTGTGGACGAATTTGGCGCAACAGCTGTTGAAACGGATGAGATTTATGGTGTGGATTGTGACATTTATGCACCATGTGCGTTAGGCGCGACGATTAACGACGACACAATCTCTCAATTGAAAGCAAAGGTAATTGCAGGTGCAGCGAACAACCAACTGAAGGACACGACACACGGTGATGCAATTCACGAAATGGGGATCTACTATGCGCCAGATTACGTCATCAATGCAGGTGGTGTGATGAACGTAGCAGATGAACTTTATGGATATAATCAAGAGCGTGCACTGAAACGGGTAGAGGGAATTTACGACAATGTAGCACGTGTATTTGAAATCGCAGAACGTGATGGCATTCCTTCTTACCAAGCAGCGGACCGTATGGCGGAAGAACGTATTGAACGCATGCGTAAATCGCGCAGCACATTTCTACAAAATGAAAAGAGCATCTTGAACCGACGTTAAGAATAGGGGATGAGAGAAGCTGAACAAGGGGGGTTAAAGTCTTGCACCAATCATTTCGAATCCTAGTCATAAATCCAGGCTCTACCTCTACTAAAATTGGGGTGTTTACAGATGAGCGATGTATGTTTGAGAAAACAATTCGCCATTCTAGTGAAGAAACCTCTTCTTTCAAACGAATTATTGACCAATACGAATTTAGAAGAAGAATCATTTTAGAAGAGTTGGATCATGAAGGGATTAACTTATCAAAGATAGATGCTGTATGTGGGCGGGGCGGCTTGCTCCGTCCTATTCAGGGCGGTACGTACGAAGTAAATGAACCAATGCTAGAAGACTTGAAGAATGGCTATAATGGAGAGCATGCATCCAATCTCGGTGGGATCATTGCTCATGAAATCGCTAAAGGATTAAATATCCGAGCGTTTATCGTTGATCCCGTTGTGGTAGATGAGCTATCGGCAGTCGCAAGATATTCTGGTGTGCCTGAAATTCCACGTAAGAGTATATTCCATGCATTGAACCAGAAGTCTGTTGCGAGAAAGGTAGCTACAGAACTCCAAAAACCATATGAAGAAACGCGGTTGATTGTGACTCATATGGGCGGTGGAATTACTGTCGGTGCTCATAAAGAAGGAAGAGTCATTGATGTGAACAACGGTCTACATGGTGATGGACCATTTTCTCCTGAACGTGCAGGAACAGTACCCGCAGGAGATCTTGTCGCGATGTGCTTCTCTGGAGAGTATTACCGGGAAGATGTGATGAAGAAGCTTGTTGGACAAGGTGGACTCATGGGCTATCTAGGGACGAATGACGCCCGAGATGTTGAAGCGATGATTCAAAAGGGTCAAGAGGAAGCGGAAGAAATCTATGAAGCGATGGCATACCAGATCGCGAAGGAAATCGGCTCCATGAGTGTCGTATTAGAAGGGCATGTAGATGCCATTGCGCTTACTGGTGGTCTTGCTTATAGCAAAGAACTTGTTCGTATGATTTCAGACCGAGTAAAATGGATTTCTGACGTTCTTGTCTACCCCGGTGAGAATGAATTGCAGGCTCTGTCAGAAGGAGCTCTACGTGTGTTAAACAATGAAGAAGAAGCAAAGACTTATCCTCTCTCAATCGGTTAGAAAGGAGTGACATCACATGGCAGAAGAATATGATTTAGTCGTATTAGGTGGCGGTACAGGTGGTTATGTGGCAGCTGTTCGTGCCTCTCAGTTGGGTTTAACCGTCGCCATCGTTGAAAAGGATAAACTAGGTGGAACTTGCTTGCATAGAGGGTGTATTCCTTCGAAGGCATTACTTCGTAGTGCGGAAGTATTTAAGGTTACACAAGAAGCTGAACAATACGGTGTGGAAACCGCTTCGCCTACATTGAACTTCTTTAAAGTGCAGGAACGAAAGCAATCCATAGTTGATTCTTTACATAAAGGTGTTCAAGGCTTAATGAAGAAGGGCAAGATTGATGTATACGAAGGGTATGGGCGCATATTAGGTCCAAGCATATTCTCCCCGACAGCAGGCACCATTTCGGTGGAATATGCTAATGGCGATGAGAACACGATGCTCATCCCTAAAAATGTCTTGATTGCAACAGGCTCAAAACCTCGTACGCTTGGTATGGAAGTTGACGGGCAACTGGTCATGACATCTGACGAAGCGCTTCAAATGGAAGAGCTACCAGAATCCATCATGATTGTTGGAGGAGGAGTGATTGGCATTGAATGGGCATCGATGTTGTCAGACTTTGGGGTAGAGGTGACCGTACTAGAGTATTCGAAGCGTATCTTGCCAACAGAAGACCATGAAGTCGCGAAAGAAATGACTCGTCTTATGAAGAATAAAGGGGTTAACATCGTAACCGATGCGAAAGTAGACCCTCAATCTCTCGTTAAAGAGAACGGGGTAAAGGTTACAGCAGAGCAGAACGGAGACAATGTAACTTATACCGCAGACCGCATGCTTATTTCGGTCGGACGTAGTCCTAATGTAACCAATATTGGTCTTGAGAATACAGACATCGTTGTCGAGAAGGACGCGATTGCTACGAACAAATTCTATCAGACGAAAGAGTCTCATATTTACGCAATTGGGGATGTCATTGGTGGTATGCAACTTGCCCATGTCGCTTCTCATGAAGGAATTACGGCGGTTGAGCATATGGCGGACCAACAGCCTCATCCATTAGATATGAATAACGTTCCAAGCTGTATTTATTCAAGCCCAGAGGTTGCGAGTGTTGGGTTAACGGAAGAAGAAGCTAAAGAACAAGGGTACACCATTAAAGTGGGTAAATTCCCATTCAAGGCAATTGGCAAGGCGCTTGTCTTTGGTGAATCAGACGGGTTCGTGAAGATTGTGGCTGATGAGGATACAGATGACTTATTAGGCGTCCACATGATAGGCCCCCACGTAACGGATATGATCTCAGAAGCTGGATTAGCTAAAGTATTAGATGCAACACCATGGGAAATCGGCCAAACCATTCATCCTCATCCAACATTGTCTGAGGCAATGGGAGAAGCAGCATTAGCGGTCGAAGGCAATCAAATACACGGATAAATAAAGGAGGGAGTTTCGTGACACAAAATCGTCATGAACAACTAGGCCTTTCAGATGAAAACGTATTGGAGATGTATCGTGTCATGTTATTGGCACGTCGGATTGATGAACGTATGTGGTTATTAAATCGTTCAGGTAAGATTCCATTTGTAATCTCTTGTCAGGGGCAGGAAGCAGCTCAAGTAGGTGCAGCCTTTGCGTTAGACAAAGAGAAAGACTATGTATTTCCATACTACCGAGATATGGGCGTCGTTCTAGCTTTCGGAATGACGACGAAAGATTTAATGTTGTCTGGTTTCGCAAAAGCCGAAGACCCGAACTCTGGTGGTCGTCAGATGCCAGGTCATTTCGGTCAGAAGAAGAATAATATTGTAACAGGTTCTTCCCCAGTTACGACGCAAGTGCCTCATGCAGTCGGAATGGCACTTGCTTCTAAGATGGAAGACAAAGGGTTCGTTACCTTTACTACATTAGGTGAAGGGTCATCGAACCAAGGGGATTTCCATGAAGGGTTAAACTTCGCGGGTGTCCACAAGCTTCCAGTCATTACAATGGTTGAGAATAACAAGTACGCGATTTCTGTTCCAGTAGAGAAGCAAATTGCGTGTGAACGAGTGTCAGATCGTGCAATCGGATATGGCATGCCTGGATACACGGTAGATGGCAATGATCCACTTGCAGTTTATGAAGCGGTGAAAGAAGCTGCAGACCGTGCACGTAATGGAGAAGGGCCGAGTCTGATTGAGTCCGTTTCCTATCGTTTAACGCCTCACTCTAGTGATGATGACGACCGAACGTATCGTGAGATGGATGAGGTAGAAGAAGCGAAGAAGAAAGATGCCCTCGTTACGTTTAAAGCGTATTTACAAGAAGCTGGTGTCCTGACTGATGAGAAGGAACAAGCGCTTGAAGATGAAATCAAGCAACTCGTCAACGAAGGTACAGATTACGCAGAAAACGCTCCATATGCGGACCCTGAAAGTGCATTGAAGTTCGTATATGCGGAGAACGAGTAGGGAGGAGAGTCTTTATGCCAGTTAAATCTTATATACAAGCGATCACAGAGGCCATGCACGAAGAGATGGAACGTGATCCGAAAGTCTTTGTACTTGGTGAAGATGTAGGAAAGCGTGGAGGAGTCTTTCGGGCGACTGAAGGACTATATGAGAAGTTCGGAGAGCAACGTGTAATTGATACACCACTTGCGGAATCCGCGATCGCAGGTGTCGGGATCGGTGCGGCGATGTATGGGATGCGACCTGTTGCAGAGATGCAATTTGCTGATTTCATTATGCCTGCAGTCAACCAAATTATTTCAGAAGCAGCAAAGGTACGTTATCGTTCGAACAATGATTGGAATGTACCTATGACCATTCGCGCTCCATACGGTGGAGGTGTCCATGGTGCGCTTTACCACTCCCAGTCTGTTGAAGCTGTATTTGCGAATCAGCCTGGATTAAAGATTGTGATGCCATCAACACCTTATGATGCGAAGGGATTATTGAAGGCAGCAATCCGTGACGATGACCCTGTACTCTTCTTTGAACATAAGCGCGCCTATCGCCTTATTAAAGGCGAAGTGCCGGAAGAGGATTATACACTTCCAATCGGTAAAGCAGATGTGAAACGTGAAGGTTCTGACATAACGGTCATCACATACGGTCTCTGTGTTCATTTCGCTTTACAAGCAGCAGAGAAACTCGCAGAAGAAGGCATTGAGGCCCATGTTCTTGACCTTCGTACGGTTTATCCACTTGACCAAGAGGCGATTATTGAGGCAGCGAAGAAGACAGGGAAGGTCTTACTTGTTACAGAAGATAACAAAGAAGGTAGCATTATTGGAGAAGTGGCGGCAATCATTTCAGAGAATTGCCTATTTGATCTAGATGCCCCTGTTAAACGACTTGCTGGACCTGATGTCCCTTCCATGCCTTATGCACCGACTATGGAGAAGTACTTCATGATGAACCCGGATAAAGTAGAGAAGGCCATGCGCGACTTAGCTGAATTTTAATCTAGATTGAGGAGGGTTCAACCGTGGCAAAAGAAAAAATTAATATGCCCCAGCTTGGGGAGAGTGTAACAGAGGGTTCCATTTCAAACTGGCTCGTCTCGGTAGGCGATAAAGTTGAGAAATACGACCCGATTGCAGAAGTGATGACAGACAAAGTCAATGCGGAGGTGCCGTCTTCTTATACTGGAACGATTGTAGACCTTGTAGCACAAGAAGGCGAGACGGTAGAAGTAGGCGAACTCATGTGTTATATCGAAACAGAGGAAGCAGGGGAAAAGGAAGAAGAGACTTCTTCTCGGAAGCCTGCGGCGCCAACTGAATCTAGTGCACCAGCAGAAATCTCTGACGAAAAACCAATGAAAAAGCGTTACTCACCGGCAGTCCTTCGACTAGCTCAAGACAATGATATTGATTTAGAAGCCGTAGAGGGAACGGGACGTGGTGGCCGGATTACACGTAAAGATGTAGAGAAGGTCATTGCTTCTGGACAAGTTCCATCGTCATCGAATGAGGCGAAGGAAGAGCCGAAAGCTAAAGAGCCAAAACGAGAAGCTGCACCATCGACTAAGGTTGAGCAACAACCAGCACAATCTGAAGTTTCGACTCAGCCAGGTGATGTAGAAATCCCTGTGACGGGGGTACGTAAAGCGATTGCCAATAATATGGTGAAGTCAACGACCGAAATCCCACATGCTTGGATGATGGTTGAAGTGGATGTTACCAATCTAGTTGAGCTTCGTAATTCATTGAAAGATGAATTCAAGCAGAAAGAAGGCTTCTCTCTTACGTACTTCGCCTTCTTCGTTAAAGCAGTTGCTCAAGCATTGAAAGAGTATCCAGAGTTGAACAGCACATGGGCTGGTGACAAGATTATCCAACGTAAAGCCATTAACTTAAACATCGCCGTGGCGAAAGAAAATGAGCTCTTCACGCCAGTTATTAGAGATGCGGATGATAAGTCAATTAAGGGCATTGCGAAGGATATTACGGACCTTGCCATGAAAGCAAGGAATGGCAAGCTAACTGGGGCGGATATGCAAGGTGGCACCTTCACTGTAAACAATACAGGATCGTTCGGTTCTGTACAGTCGATGGGGGTCATCAATCACCCGCAAGCAGCAATCCTTCAAGTCGAATCTATCGTGAAGAAGCCTGTCTATATGAACGGAATGTTTGCAGCACGTGATATGGTGAATTTATGCCTATCGCTTGACCATCGTGTGCTTGATGGTCTAATCGCTGGTAATTTCCTTGCGAGAGTGAAAGAACTCTTAGAGAACATGACAAAGGACTCAACGTCAGTCTATTAATAAACAGAAAGTAGAAAGCTCGAGAATTTTTTTCGGGCTTTTTGCTATGCTTAAAGTAAAAAGGAGAGTAGAACTTGAACATCTATTTTATCATGGTACCCGCATTCGGACACACCAACCCTACATTGCCATTAGCGAAAGAATTATTGAACCGTGGGCATGACGTGACTTATTATACGGTTCCTTCACTAAAGGAATCTGTTGAGAGTAATGGAGCAAGAGCCGTGGTGTTACAGACAGCTGAAGACCCTGCTGATACAATCTCGAACCGTGACGGGGCACCTAACGAAGAAGATCTTCAAGGCCATATGATGCATATGTTCGTTGAAAATCAGGCTGTCACGAACGAGGTAATGAACCATTTAGAACAAGAAGAGGTGGATGTCATTGTCTACGATCCAATGAGTGCATGGGGGAAAGCAGTCGTTCTGACGACGCAAGCGAAGACGGTATCCTTTAACACCTCATTTGCCATCAACGAAGAGATACTTACAGAGATAGCTGGAACGTTTTCATTTCCAGAACAAGTCGCTCGTAAGATCTTCCTATCAACTGGAGATGAAAATATCGTTCCTGTTCCGTATTCCTTTCAACCTTGGAATCATTACGTGGGCGATGAATATACATTTGTAGGTCCACTAGCCTCTAAACGTAAGCAGCAAGAGGACGAAGAACTTCGTCAATTATTCAAAGAGAAGGAGAAGATTGTTTACATATCCCTTGGTTCCGTCGTTTCCAATCGAGAGTTCTATCATAAGTGTATTCGAGCGTTGGCGAATGAACAGTACCATGTTGTGTTGAAGATAGGCGGATCCACGCAAATAGAGGATTTAGGGGAACTTCCTCGTAATATAACAGTGAAACGATTTGTCCCACAACTACAAGTACTAGAGAATGCCGATGTCTTTCTAACCCATGGAGGCTTTAATTCTACCATGGAGGCGCTTGAATTTGGAGTTCCTCTAATTGTGGCACCGCATATGGCAGACCAGCCCCTTATTGCTCAACAAGTAGAGTCACTTCGGTTAGGTGTTAAAATTGACGCAAATCGGATTTCTGAAGAAGCGTTACGAACATGTATTCATTCCATGCTTCATGGTGGTTACTCTACAGAAAGCATGATGACAATGAAGGATGAAATTGCAAGAAGCGGAGGAATTCCGTTAGCAGTGTCTATCATTGAGTCTAGGAAGAAGGAGTCGTCATAATGAATGATATTACCATCATTGGAGCGGGAGTAAGTAGTGTGTTCTTAGCCGACCGATTGATTGAGGAGAATCCTGAACTTGCCATTCATATCATCGATAAAGGAAAGCCTCTCCACTTACGCCATTGCGGGTTAGATAAGGGGGATATGTGTACGTGCGAAGGGGAATGTCACAAATACATAGGGTTTGCAGGACTTGGGAAGTCTGAGGGGAAGTTCAATTACACGAATGATTTCGGCGGTGAGTTAGGCCGAAAGATTGGGAACGATGCAGCGCTTCAATATATGAAAGAAGTGGACAATGTCCTTTGTCATTATGGCGCGGATGTCGTTCCCATGTATTCGACAGAAAATGAAGCATTAAGTAAAAGAGCGGAAGCCCATTCTTTACAAGTGCGGTCTGCTGACGTCAGGCATTTAGGCACAAGAGTAGCGAATGAAGTGTTTCAGAACATGTATGACGCCCTGGCCCCTCATGTCACCTTTTCATTTGAAACAGAAGTCGATACTATACTCCCGCTCCATGACGGTTTCAAGCTTATAACGAGTGATGGTTCTCATAGTAAGACGAGAAAAGTCGTGATTGGTACTGGTAAGAGTGGCCATGCATGGCTTGAGAAGCAAAAACAGGCATTGAACCTTACACAAGGGGAAGCTCGCCTTGATTTAGGATTAAGGATTGAGATGAAAGGTGACCAACTTCAATCAATCTTAACCGATACATTCGAAACGAAGCTTACCTATGTAGGGGAGACATTTACCGGAACCACCTACTGTATGAATCCGAAAGGGCGTATTATTCGAAAGCATCAGTTTGGCCTCGTTATGCCTGATGGTCAAAATGTGAAAGAGAAGCCAACGCCCACAGAAAATTTAAATTTCACATGGTTCGTCCCTAAGTATTTTCACTCGTCACAGGACGCTCTCTCATATGCACAAGGAATAATCGGCGAAATTAACGGAAATAGTAACCGAATTGTCGTTCAACGATTAGAAGACCTAGTGAAGGAACGAAAGACAACGACTCTATCGTCGACTACAATCGTCCCTTCACTACATGCTGAAGCAGGGGATTTACGTAATGAAATCCCAGGATTTTATTTAGATGCGACGCTTGAGATGTTACAAGCACTTGAACGTCTAATTGAAGAGCCGATTCATGGTGACACGCTGTTGTACGGGATAGATGCGAAGTTCTATGAACCAAAGGTCAAGACGAATGACTGGTTTGAGACGGAGGTTCCTGGGCTCTATTTAATCGGGGATTGTTCAGGAGAAACACACTCTCTATCTCAGGCTGCTGCGAGTGGACGATATGTTGGGGAGTGGTTAAGCAAGCAACTGATGAACGATGTGAGTTCCGTGCTGGTAGAGAATCAGAACGATTGCATAGCCAAATCCAATGGAACAAGTTCGTAAATTCGCTTTTTCCCATCTTTCTACTACAATTAAATATCCTAGTGAGAGGATAAATCCAATCGGAATCCATAGTTCAATGGACACATGGAATACATGAAGCGTGTGGACGGGGGTAACCCATGCACTCATTAATAATAACGGGGTACGACGGAGTGTTCTGCTGAGTGAAAAACGGTTTCCTGTGAGATAATCATAGAATAGACTAGCTAAGATTAATCCAAGAAATAGCAGGATAAATGTCATGATGCCTTCCTCCTCATCGGCTATTTTTGTTATCTAGTATAGTCAATCCGTGTTTATTCCAAACGGGGGGCCGTTCATTTCATAACGTAATGGTTAGAGCAGTATGTAGGGTGCTCATCGGTTCTTGTAATCGTCACAAACGATGGTGATTGTAAGGGGGATTATAATGGGGATTACGAGAGGAGGGATTAGATGGAAATTCGTAAACTTGAACCGGGAGAACGACCGCCTTATGATCTTCTCCTCTTAGCTGACCCTTCAATAGAACGTGTAGAACAGACGGTCAAACTAGGAGACTGCTACGTGGCCTATGAAGAGGAAGTTCCAGTAGGGGTCTACGTCTTATACGAGACCGAGCCTC
The DNA here is from genome assembly GCF_000425205.1 of Pontibacillus halophilus JSM 076056 = DSM 19796. Classification (GTDB taxonomy): domain Bacteria; phylum Bacillota; class Bacilli; order Bacillales; family BH030062; genus Pontibacillus_A; species Pontibacillus_A halophilus. The sequence continues at coordinate 102,442 of NZ_AULI01000012.1, forward strand.
GCCTTGTAGAAATCACAAATCTAGCCGTGAAGGAATCTGCTCAAGGGAAAGGGATTGGCAGAATGCTAGTTATTCATGCCTTCGAGCAGGCAAAGAGTCTCGGAATGAAAGAAATCATCGTGAAGACTGGCAACTCTAGTATTCCAGTACTTGCGCTGTACCAGAAATGTGGATTTAGAATGATGTACATCGAACGGGACTATTTTGTCATCCATTATGATGATCCGATTGTGGAGGATGGAATTCCCTGTCTAGATCAAGTCCATCTCAGCAAATCCTTACCTTAATTTGAAACGTTTTATGTACTTCATTCGTCTAAGACTACAAGCTCCATTCACTTAACAGAGAAGAAAGCTCAATAAATACTGGAGGAATTGAAATGAAAGCTCTTGCAATTCGTAGTGGTATGGCTATTGTATTGTTCGGCATGCTCATCGCCACACCATTAACGGTGTCAGCGGATGTTGCAGTCGGTGATGTTGTGGTGTCAGTCGGAGAAGACTTAACTCAGGAACAGAAGGAATCCGTTCTAAATGAGCTAGACGTGAGCGGCGACTACATGGAAGTCGTAACAACAAATGACGAAGAGCACCAATACCTTGGAGATTACATTCCTGCAGCACAAATCGGGAGCAAAGCTTTATCAAGTGCAAAGATTACGTATACGAAAAGTGGAAGTGGTCTAGAAGTGGATAGTAGTAAGATTACTTGGGTATCTGACGAAATGTATATGAACGCACTTGCTACAGCTGGGGTGAAAGATGCAAGAATCGAAGTAACGGCCCCGTTCCAAGTATCAGGAACTGCTGCTTTAACAGGCATCATCAAAGCCTATGAAACATCTTCAGGCGAGAAGATTTCAGAAGATGTGAAACAGACTGCGAACGAAGAAATGGTAATGACAGCTGAACTTGGTGATGAGCTAGGAACAGAAGAAGCTGGAGCATTTATGACCGCAATGAAAGAAAAATTGGCGGAGAATACACCTGAAAATGCGGAAGAAATGAAGCAATTGGTTCAACAAACCGCTGATGACCTTGGAATTCAGTTAGACCAGCAAACGAAAGATGAACTAACTCAGCTATTCACAAGAATGCAAGATTTGAATATTGATTTTAATGCAGTGGGGGACCAGTTAGAAGAAGCAAAGCAAAAGTTTGATGACTTCATTAATTCTGAAGAAGGAAAGAACTTTATTCAACAAATTGGCGACTTCGTTATGGCTGTACTCCAAGCAATTGCGGACTTTTTCCGTAGTATCTTCTCCTAATAAGATAGCCCCTCTCAGTTATGAGAGGGGCTTTACTATTAATCACTCATTCGGTTCACTTTCGCTGTACAACTTTCCATAGCAGCTAGAATGCTCTTTCTGAATCCAGATTCTTCAAGTTTCGATACGGCTTCGATAGTAGCGCCACCTGGGGAGCAGACATCATCCTTTAACTGGGCTGGGTGTTTGTCGCTCTCCAATACCATTTGGGCCGCGCCTAGAACGGCCTGGGCAGCGAGGCGATTGGATTGATCTCTTGAAAGACCTTGTTTAACCCCACCATCAGCCATCGCTTCAATCATCATGTATACATAGGCAGGAGAAGAACCGCTAATTGATGGAATGGCACCCATCATGCTTTCAGGAATTACTTCTGCCTTCCCAAAGCTTTGAAAGAGTTCAACAATAGAACTCAACTCTTCTTCGGTAACAAGTTCATTCGAGGATAGTGCGGTCATACCTTGTTGAACAAGGGAAGGGGTATTCGGCATCGCTTGCACAAACTTCATCTCTCGGTTGAACATTTCTGTTAAATCTTGAAATGAAATACCCGGTGCAATCGAAATCACAACTGTCTCATCGGAAACAGCCGAACGTACTTCCTCAATGACATCTTTGTATTTATGAGGTTTAACGGCCAAGAATAATAATTTAGAATTTGAAACGACCTCTCGATTCTGAAGCGTAGTTGAGATGCCGAAAGTTTCTTCAACATAAGAAGTGGTTTTAGCTGAATGAGCACTGATTAGTAGTTGTTCTTGTTGTACGATTCCGGACTCAAGCATGCCACCGATCATGGCTTGTGCCATATTCCCGCAACCGATAAACCCGATTGTCTGTTGCATCAATTATGTTCCACCTTTTTGTATTAAATTCGCTATACGCTTCTTATCATAACACGGTTCATTCAAGATGGGGGAGAAAGCCCCTGCATAGGAGCGGGACAGCGTACCTTCTACTACATACAAATGTTTCAGCGCACGTTCTTATAGGATAGCCTGAATGGAGAAGGAGAGAAGGATAAAGTTAAGGGGTTAGTTACAAGGAGAAAGAAGCATCTTGAGTATTACCTCAGGATGCTTCTTTCTTTCTATCACTATTGAACGCCTACATCGTTCCACGCTGTTGTAACAGCATTCGCTTCAGCTGAACCGTAAAGGTCCTTCGCTGACTGAACTAGCGCCTCTTTCGCTTCTTGGAACGTACTTGTAGGTGTTAAGTACGAAGTAAGCGCGCGATAATAAATTTGCTCTGCTTTCGTCTGCCCGATGGATTGGATCGTTACGTACGCTGCTTTATTTGGGATACCACTATTAATGTGAACCCCGCCATAATCACCCGCTTCTGTGTTTGGCAGATTTCGATATTGGTCCATATGAGCGGGTTGGTCATATTTCGTTGGGTTTGACAATGAGCGTAACGCATCTCCAGGTACTCCTGGTGTATAGACGTCTTCTCCCATAAGCCAGTCCTCATTATCTACAAAGTAGCCAAACACATCAGAGAACGATTCGTTTAGAGCACCTGACTGGTTCTCATAAATCAAATCTGCGCTTTCATCTGTGACGGCGTGAGTTAGTTCGTGTGCAACGATATCATCTGCTCCAGATAATGCTGTAAAGGTAGAGCCATCTCCGTCACCATAAATCATTTGAGTTCCTACCCAAGCTGCATTATTATAGTTCGATCCATAGTGAACACTAGAGCGGATAGTAGCACCATTGTCGTCGTAGCTAACCCGTCCGAACGTATCATAGAAGTAATCGAATACTTGTCCAGCATAGTAATGGGCATCGACAGCTGCCCGTTGACGGCTACTAGTAAAGGCGTTATCACGATCTGTAACGTACGAACCAGGTAGGCGGAATTGTCCATTCTGATTGTTATCGAACGTTTCAATCACACCAGTCATCGGTTTTGATGTGTCGTAAAGATAATAGGTACCATTTGATTGGTAAGTCTTGAGTTCTTTCGTATCCCCAAGTACACCAGTACCTGATCCAGTGGCTTCATGCACTTTGTTCATCTTTTTCAGGATGTCTCCCGTTTCAGCATCAACCCATATTTGGTAGTTCGCTGGGTAAGGGGTAGTGAATTGCAGTTGGATATGATGAGCAAGCTTGTAATCTCCATCTTGTACCATGACGACTAGCTGACTTGATTCTTTAAGTGTTTCCGTAACTTCACCAATTGGAGAAGTTAGGCTTTCGTCGGTTGCATCTCGTGTTACATCAATTGAGTTCCAGGCTGCTTCTTTGGCAATTTCACTGGAAACCACTTTAGTATTGGATGCTTGACGAGGAGAATCCGTATGTAGGGCCCCGTTAACGGCAATTAGATGATCGTCACCGTCGGTATGAACCATTAACTTTGCTCCGTCTAGTGGCACTTCTTCTAGTGTGGGTTGAAATGTATAGTGTGTCATTCCGACTTCATCGGTTTCCTTAGTCACGAACTTTAATTCAACAGGTTCTCCAATATCCAATTGGGCTTTCTTCTTGTTAAGAAATGCTTGTACTTCTTGTTCGTCTTCGAGTGGAATGGTAGATGTAATCTGCTTGTTAAACGTAGATTCATAGGCTTTATCTGTGGAAGCGGCTTCGGTTTCTATTGGCGTCACAGACGCTGCTAGTAGTGTAGCTCCTACTGTCACTGTTCCTAAGAGTGTTTTCCATTTACCTGTCATGCGATACCCTCTCCTTTTAACGTGTTATCCGAAATATCGACGGTGTGAGGAGATGTATAAATAGGAATGAAAACCTATATTTATACGAAGGTGATACTGATAATTTATAAAATTCAGTAAATTTAAAATCTGAACGTTACTTTTGTAGGGGTTATTTGGTTGAATATGTAATGGGTTTAGGTGGAAGGGTTTGCTAATTACTTGGAAATTTATAGACGCACAATATAACAAATTTATTAAATTTAATGGGAATGTGTTTATTGAGGAAGAGCTAAGGTAATGGATTAAGAGCAAAATGAATATAGGAGTTTTGTAAATGAATGCTTGGGCGTTTATTATTTTCGGAATTTCAGCAGTGGCAACTTATTTTATTGCCTCTCGTTTAGCCATGTATGGGGATGGGATTAGTGAGAAGACAAAGACCTCCTCAGCATTTATAGGATTTATTATCGGTATTGCGATTTCGCTTCCGGAATTAACAGCTAGTGTAACTTCAATTGCAATCGACAGTCCGAATCTTGCAATTGGAAATCTTCTAGGTAGCAATTTGTTTAATTTACTTGCACTTGCTGTTCTAGATATCGTATTTAGAAGAAATCAAATTATGGGTCAAACCGATGAAGGGAGCAAACTATATGTATTCCTTGTCATCTTCATGACCTTGATTGTAATTGGAGGATTATCCTTCTCGCCGTCAGGGCAATTGTTCCATATTGGCTACAGTTCGATTGTGCTTGTGCTTGTCTATGTAGGTGGAGTGAAGTGGATTAACCGTCGCACCGAAGAGCAAGTGAAGCGGAAAAGCCGACGTAACGAGAAGTACGGAAATTATTCTTATCGAACGATGCTGACACGCTTTATCCTTTTTGCTGTCTTGATCACGATGATTGGAACGAGTCTAACCATCTCAGCAGATCGAATTGCTGATATAACAGGGCTTGGTACGTCCTTTATTGGATCATTCTTAGTAGGTGCGAGTACGTCGCTTCCTGATGCAGTGAGCGTGTTAACAGCAATCAAATTGAGGAATTACAGCATGGGTGTAAGCTCGTTGCTAGGGAGTAATGCTTTCAACATTATGTTGCTTTCGTTTACAGATGCAATTTACTTGAACAATAGTTTATTCAACTATGCAAGTCCATCGAACCTTGTAACGAGTTCAGCTACGGTCGTAGTCACACTCGTTCTTCTTTACAGCATTACAAGAAAGAAAAGGCGGAGTACGCTCTTATACGTAACGCCGCCCCTCTTAATTGTTGGAATTTATATCGTCTCCACTTGGGCGGTCTACATGCTTAAGGGGTAGACTCTTAAGTGAACGTGTAGTGAATCATAAGAAAAGCCTTGTCATTGTCGACAAGGCTTTTCGTAACGGTTTATTTTTGTTGATGAATCTGAACAGGCGTTTGAGGTGAAATCGTTGAGATTGCGTGTTTGAATAGCAACTGCTGTTTACCATTTACGCTTAGAACCACGCAAAACTTATCAAAGTTTTGGATTGTACCTCGTAATTGTACTCCGTTTGTTGTAAATACAGTAACATTCGTTTGGTTCTTCTTAAGTTCTTCTAGAAAGACGTTTTGAATCTCAACCATAATTAGCCCCTTTTCTATCTATAAAGTATTCAATGATTACATCTTACACCGATTTCTTACGTTTCACAACGGTGCTGACAGCTATATGTAAACTTGAGGATTCGAAATTGAATCACCCATTAAGCTATCTTTAACAAATGTAATCAATTCATTAGATTTTTTCAAGAAATAAACAACGGCTCCGTTATAAAAACAAACTTTTTGCCCAACTGTTTGTTAACGTCTATACTAGTACGGACAGGTTCTCTAGGGTTCCGCATCAAATGGACTGGTCCGAGAGAGAACCCGCAATCGATTTCTGGTTGCGACACGGAGGGACAAAAGCCCGGGAGATATATTCTCCGGGGCTTTTTTTCATGCTTAAGAATAAGAGAGGTGTTGTGTATGAATCGATATTGGTGGATGGTCATTATCGCATCCCTATTTGAAGTGAGTTGGGTAATTGGACTAAAACATGCAGACAGTGTGCTAGATTGGTCGGGTACCATTCTGGCGGTGGTATTCAGTTTCTATCTATTGTTGAAGACAGGAGAGAAACTCCCTGTAGGAACTGCTTATGCAGTCTTTGTTGGCCTTGGTACAACAGGGACTGTGTTGTCTGAGAGTATTCTGTTTGGACAGCCGTTTGAAATAGGTAAACTCGTCCTTATTGCCATTCTTCTATTTGGAGTGATTGGGTTGAAAATTGTAACAGAGGATAAGGAGGAACACGTGTAATGGCATGGGTGTATCTACTTGTAGCTGGGATATTTGAAATGAGCGGTGTCACGTTAATGAATAAATGGCACCAAGAGAAGAAGAAGTATGTGCTTGGGTTAATTGCTCTTGGTTTCGCTGGAAGCTTTGGATTTCTATCATTAGCGATGAATACCTTGTCTATGGGAACGGCTTACGCCATATGGACTGGAATAGGTGCTGCCGGTGGAGCATTGCTTGGGATGGTCTTATACAATGAATCAAAAGAACGGAAGCGGATTGCCTTTATTCTCGTTATTATTGGCGCTACAATAGGGTTAAAACTTGTATAACATTGGAGGAGCCATGGATTTAACAAATTACGATGCACTCGGACTAAAAGAGTTGTTAGACCGCGGTGAAGTTACCGCGGAGCAGTTACTCACGCATTATATTGAGGTTATGAAACAAATGAATCCTGGACTGAACGCGGTCATTCATGAATTTGGACAGGATGCCTTACAGAAGATCTCAAACCAATCATTTGCTAAGGGTGGTCTCCATGGACTGCCTTTCCTTGTGAAAGATTTGAATAACGTGGCAGGCTATCCAGCCAGTTCTGGTTCTAAATTAATGCAAGGGTTCGTTCCAGACGAAGACGATGAACTCGTTCGAAGGTACCGTGAAGCGGGGCTTGTATTCTTTGGAAAGACGAACACCCCAGAGTATGGTTTCTTACCTACGACAGAACCACTTCATTTCGGACCTACTCTAAATCCTTGGGATCGTGAACGTTCAGCAGGTGGTTCGAGTGGGGGAGCTGCTGCGGCAGTCGCTACTGGTATGGCTCCATTCGCTCATGCGAGTGATGGAGGAGGTTCGATTCGGATTCCTGCTTCTGCTTGTGGGGTATTTGGATTAAAGCCATCCCGGGGAAGAATTCCATATGCTATTTACATGAATGATTATGCGGTGAGTCATGCTCTCACACGCTCGGTACGAGATAGTGCTGCCCTCTTAGACGTCATTAAAGGTAGTGGCAGAGGAGAAGGATATCCGTTATTGGACCAGCAAACATCCTTCTTAGAAGAGTCAAAGAAGGCTCCAAGACGGTTGAAAATTGCCTTATCCTATGATTGGTCAGGGCAAGTCGCCATTGCGGATGAAGTTCGTCAGTCGCTTAACAAGACAGTCGAACTCCTACAATCCCTCGGACATGAAGTAGAGGAGATAGAGCCGAAATTTGATTTCGAGCAGTACGCGAGAGATTTCTGTACGGTGTGGATTGCAAGCGGAGCCGTAATTATTAAGCACATGGGAATGCTTTCAGGTAATGAGCCAAGTGAGGAATCGCTTGAGCCTTTATCCTATCAAGTGTATTTAGATGGGGAACGAGTGTCTGCTATGGAATATGAGGAGGCACGAGTAAGACTCCAACGTGTGGCGAAGATGATGGCCATGTATCAAGAAGAGTATGACTTGTTGCTGACACCAGTCTTAAACGTACTACCAGCTAAAGTTGGTAAGTTTAATCATCAAAGAGACCCGATGCAAGATATGGTGGAGACAATGACCCACTACGTCAGTTTCAGTCAACTTGCAAACGTTACTGGACAGCCCTCTATGAGTGTACCTCTTTATTGGACGGAAGAAGGTATCCCAATTGGTTCTCAGTTTACTGGAGCACTTGGGGAGGAAGCCACATTACTCCAACTCGCTACGGAACTTGAACAAGCGAAGCCGTGGTTTCATAAGTATAAAGAATTAACGACATAGAAAAAGGAGAGAGCCGACTGGCTTTCTCCTTTTTAAGGTTCAATGTCTAGTTTAGACTGTAGCTGTTGTCGCAAATTCGCTAAGCCTGTTTCACTTGGTATAAAGTACGCTGTATTACCGATATACTGGTTCGAGCCTTCTAACTCAAAGGATTCAATCTCTTGACTGCTAATGGAGGAGAACGATTGCTGGATAGCGAAGATTTCTTGAGGCTTTAAATTGGTTGCAATTTCTGAACCAAGTATAGAAGAGATCTCGTTCGCTTTAAATAACGTTTTGGCAGATATGACTTCCTGTAAAGCGGCTTTTACAAACTGCTGCTGGCGCTCTTCCCGGGAGTAGATGCTATTCACATCTCTCTTTCTCATTCGCACGAAGGCAAGGGCTTCTTCGCCGTTTAGTTTGGTTTCGCCTTCTTCAAAGTAAATTCGTTCGTTGTTATTAAAGATATTCTTCTCCCAGAACGGTTCCTTTATCGTAACAGTTACGCCTCCAATTGCATCGACCACATCGACAAAACCTTCGAAATTAACAGTAACGTATTTATCTATGGGAACTTGTAACAGACCTTCCACGGTTTCAACCGCAAGCTTGTTCGCTCCGTAATCGGTGATTTCCCCATAGGTGTAGCTCGCATTTAGCTTGGAGTAACCACCGTATTCTTCTCCTATCTTGGATGCCGGAATCTCGACTCTTGTGTCACGTGGAAGTGTAGTCATTGTAATCTCTTTCGTAGTTGGATCTAGTGTCACAATAATTTGTGTATCCGCACGCCCGTATCCACTTTCTGATGAATACGTCTCTACACCCATAAGTAGGAGAGAGATAGGGTCCTCTCCAATGTTGACCTGTTCATTTCTTAAGTCTGACTTATCGCCACTACGGTCTAATCCTTCGTAGGATTGACGAGAAGCTTGATACGCCTCCATTACTAAATAACCAGCCACTCCGGTAACGATTAGAAAGAGGGCTAGAAAGACGAATAGAATACGTTTCTTTCTTTTTCTTTTTCGACGATGTCTGTTGCTTCTTGACTCATTCAAAGGGTCACCTCAATCGTGTAGTATTCCCCTACTATCGTACCAAAACATGTATAGTGCGACTATACTTTTCGGAAGAATTCGACAACTTCGTTAGTCGTCTAGGAAGCGAGCTCGTTCTTTAGTCGTAGGGATTCGGCATACCTCTTTCTTTCCAAACCACTTATAGCGATTCTTTGCAATGATACGATACATACCATTCCGGATAGGAGGGGGGACGATTAAGAATATACTCACTATCTTGTAAGGGTAGGAGAGATAGCAAGCAATCCTTAGAGCAGCTGACGATTCTGTATAGGCTTTGCCATTCTCTATAAAGACAACACTATCAATTCCATCCTGTACGCCATGCTTCTTAAGCAATCTCTTACCGGTGTGACCTTGTAAGGAGGCAAATGTAATCTCCTCTAAAGCATTTCGTCTCAGGATAAATTGTACGCTTTGGTTGCAGAAGTTACAGTATCCGTCAAACAATACAATAGGTTTCATCAGCCATCCATCCTTAGGTGTACTTATTTGGCTCTGCGAGCAGCTTGTTGTAAGGGGTCCCATACTCCATTGTAAGGAGGGGCATACGCCAAATCTAAGTCTAGTAGGTCTTCAACCGTTAATCGCTGAAATAGACTTGTTGCCAACACGTCAATGCGTTTATCGACGCCTGATTTCCCGATAATCTGTCCGCCTAACAGGGTCCTTGTATTCGCTTGGTAAAGAAGCTTAATTGTCATTTCATTTTCCTTAGAGTAGTAGCCTGCTTCGTGCGTAGCTTGAATGGTTACGGACTGGTAGGGGATATGTAACCGCTCTGCTTCCGCTTCTGACAATCCAGTCTTGCCTAGTGTGTTCTCGAAGAATTTAATGATAGATGTCCCAACGACACCTTTAAAAGTAGTTGGAACATTGACCATGTTAAGACCAGCGATTCTTCCTTGTTTATTGGCATGTGTTCCAAGTGGAATATAATCTTGACGTTCTTTAATTCGGTGGTATTGGGTAGCACAGTCTCCTGCTGCATAGATATCTTGAAGGTTCGTCTCCATATAATGGTTCACTTCAATGGCATCTTGATAAGACAAATTAATCCCAGTTCCTTTCAGGAAGGAAGTGTTCGGACTGACGCCGGTTGCCGCTAATACTAAATCGGTCGGGTGGGTTCCTTTATCCGTTACTACAGCCTCAACGTGGGTATGTCCTTGAAATCCTTCTACCGACTCTTGAAATGATAGAGTGATACCATGGTGAGTCGCTGTATCGTGGATTGATGGTGAGAAGTCTTGATCAAACAATTTAGCGAGTCTTTCTCCCCTCTCAATCATATGTACCTCTTTCCCAATTTCAATAAGATTCTCGGCTACTTCAAGTCCAATATACCCCCCACCAATGATTGTTACATGATTAACATCTTCCGTAAGAGCAGACTGTATCGCATGAAGGTCTGGGATGGTCTTAAGTGTGAAAATGCCATCTAAATGAGAACCTTTCCATGGGGGGAGCTTCGGGCTCGCACCTGTTGCAATCAATAAACGGTCATAGCTCTCTTGGAATGTCTCATTCGTACGATGATTGATTCCATATACATATTTTTCTTCAGGGTTTACCTTTGTTACTTCATGAAGCGTATGGGTTTGTATGCCATATTTATCTCGAAAGGTTTCGGGCGTTCTAGCGATTAAATCATCTGTATGGTCAACATGCCCTCCTAATACATACGGAAGTCCGCATTGACCATACGAATAAATTTCTCCCTGTTCAAAGGACACAATTTCAGGATTAGTTCCATGCCGGACAATTTGCATGGCAGCGCTCATACCGGCCGCATCGCCACCAATAATTACGTATTTCATGTTGTTCCCTCCAATCATTATTTGGTTTAATTATGAACGAACGTCGCCTTCCTATCAAATTTCCAAAGGATTTGTTTTGATTGTTTTGACTATTTTATATATGATGGAGATAGAAATTGTTGGATGTTACATAGCTATCCTGCGCTATGCTCGCTCGTAATGAAGTTTTCTTGAAAGCTCTTAAAGAGGAGGCATCAATAAGTGAACATGAACCATGTTTATGTTGAAGCTATTGTGGTCAATGAACAATCCTTATTGCTAACAGAGGACGTGTTGGAGGGAGATCGTCGTTTACCTGGTGGGTATGTAGACAGTAGTGAAACGTCGCAAGATTCATTAGTCCGTCACGTAAGAGAAAGTACGGGCATTGACATTGAGATTCAAAATCTTGTATGCGTTTACGAACACCTTATTCCTGAAGGGGGATATGGTGTTACTCTTCTATATAAATGCGATTTGAAATCTTCCAATCGCGTAGAAGGGGCACATTGGGTTCATTTATCAGATGTGGAAGATGAGTGGAATGACTTTATTCGTATTCGACAGGTATTCGAGAGTGTTTGGGATGAACATTATGCCTCTGTAGTAGAAGAAGACGACGAACACAATCGAGTGTTTGTACATGCGAAGACAGGGTGGTAATGGGTATGAAGGAATGAGTCTTAAAGGACTCGTTCCTTTTTTTTGTGCTCATAATCACGCAAATATAGGAGATAGTATGGGAGGAAAGGAGCGAGGTCATGAAAGGGTATGAGGGTGAACTTGTAAGTGGTTCATTTATGGAAGATGAGGCTTCCTTTTATCTTACGAGCTTACGTCATTTGGAGACTGCCTCGACGCTTGGACGGGACCAATTACTTCAGCTTTATCGATACTTGCACCACCAACAGGAGCAGGGAGAATCGTGTCTAGTCACGATTAACGATCAGATGCCGCTTTTGTTCCAGGAAGATGAAGTAGCCATGCTCATGAATGATTTGAGAGAAATTATGAATGAGGTAGGTCTACATGAATAAAAGAGGTTATGGAGAGGACTCCATAACCTCTTCATTATTTCGTGTTTTTCTTCTTCGCACGCTCTTCAAGCTGAGTGTGAGGTTGTTGGTCACCCTGGTCTTCTGTACGACCTTGTTTGTTGACACTTGTTGCTTCTGTTAGTCCTTTGTTTTGACTCTTTTTACCCATGTGTAACACCTCCACCCATAACTTCTCCTACTTCCAAGAGAATTATTTGTTTGACCGTTTGAATACACGTACGATGACAAGAAGTGCGATTAGGCAAGCTAAGGAGGCAGATAAGAATACGAGTGCAGTTTGTGTCTGCTCGACTGCAATTGCTACATAACCCCAAACGAATACGAGTGGATAGATAGAATCGTTGTTTCTAATATGGAACCAAACAGCTAGCAGCGCACCAATGAGGAGCATAATGATGGCCCATACGAATTGGTGTATTCCAAATAAAGAGGTTACATCGTTTCCGACAAGCACAACAAAGGTATCTACGATTGTCGCAATGGAAGTCCAAGCCAAGTAAAACGAGAACGGAATTCGAAAGAGCGTTGTATCCTGTTCTCTATTTGTGATGATGGAATAGGTGATAATTAGTGTAACTAAAGAGCCGGCAATGAAGAGTATCGCATTCGTCATTCCGACAATAACCGATGTTCCAGATAAAATCATGCTAAGTGGAAACCAATATCCAATCTTTCGGATAAGGGCTTCTTCTTGTTTCTCAGCGAAGAATTGTTTCACAAGAAATACAAATAGCAACAGATAGATTAGTCCCCAAATTGAGAAAGCGTAGCCTGCTGGCATGAAGAGGACATCATCTTCTGTTCCTCCCCCAATATCTCCTGCTAGTACGAAAGAGGCGACCAACAGAAAAATATAGCTAAGTACATTCACGAGTTTTAATACGGTTACATTCAAATCATCACTTCCTTTACTTGTTCATAGTGTCTATTTCTATGCTTCCCTTCTCATACCCGTACCATGCTTCTCTATAACTGATGCGATTTCTCATGTATGCTACAATGGAACAAATTGCATCAAAGGAGAGAGAGATTTGGAACAAATTGTATTTGTGGAAACTGGAATGGGCGTGGATGTGCACGGTCAGAATGTAACGAAAGCAGCGGTTCGTGCTGTGAAGGATGCAATCCATACGAATTCAATGCCAGGAATTAAGAACTTCTTGCCTGGTCAATCACTAGATAATATGGTCGTCAACATTCGTTTGGCTGTACCAGCCGATGCGGACCAGTTAGATGTAAAGCAAATTGAAGAAGCGATTCCATATGGAACTAAAACCGTTGAAATTGTAGACGGTGGCATGCTGACAACGAGTGGGATTGTTCTGGAAGAGAAAGAAGACCGAAACGATCTTATGTATATCGTAAATGCTTCCGTTGAAGTAGGGTATTAATAGAAAAAAGCCGAGGGAAATCCTAAGTAGTTCCGTTCAAAAGTAGGAAAATGGAACTAGCAAGGCTTTTAACATGCGAATTCATATATGAATTCGCATGTTTGTTTTTAGCGATATGACAAGGTTTATAGTGGCTTAACGTCGAAAATGTCAACGTTGTAGCATAGGAATTAGCAGTTGGACAACAGCTATTGTTCGCAAGTTATAATGTTGCTAAAACCATGGTCAAAACCAGTGTTCTTTACATAGTAAATTGTAATATTTTGCAGGGTTGAAACGCTTAATGATTAACTACATATGTAGACTTTGTGAAACATTGTACTTAAACTAACGGGGCAGGTTTGTTAAAAAAAGAAGTAATTAAAAGTAAAATGGTTAATTAGGAGGTCATGATGAACATTATTAGAGATACTGGTAAAAGTTTTGATTTAGAAGATTTTCTTTCAAAGCCTTTAGTAGCTCATTTATCAACAGTGGTTGAGGATGCACCGAGAGATTCACCCGTTTGGTTTTATTGGAAAGATAATAAAATTTGGATAATAGGTACAGCTTCAGATACATTTCCAGATAGAATAAGGGAAAATCCAAAATGTGCTATTGGAATAGTAAATTACAATCATCATAATGGACTTTTTTTACATGCAGGATTTAGAGGTACAGCTACCGTAAAGCCTTTTGAGAAGATAATAGCTGATCAGCTAATTTCTCGTTACTTAGGAACTGAAATAGAAGAATGGGACCCACGTTTTAAAAATTTAGATAATAGTAATGTTTTAATATGCTTTACGCCTGAAACAGTAGTGGTTCGTGACCAATCATTTGTCCTTCATAAATGATTAATCAAAGAAATAGATGCTTCTTGTGCTAACGGGTGCGATTGCTGAACAAAAGCAGTCGCTTCTTTCATTAACGGGGCAGGATTGTTGAAGAACCACTAACTACTCAAACATTGGATTAAGAAAGAAAAATCGAAGTATCCCGATTTAGTCTTCTAAAAAGTGAGGGTTTTAATGAAACAGCAGTTAACTTATAAATGTATAGTCATTACTAAAGACCGAAAGAGCATCTTGCTTGATAAAACATCTGAAATGGATACTTTATCGTTTCCATCTTTTATTCCCGATACTCAACATGTTGCAATTACAAACCATATTAATGGTTTTCTAAGAAAGAATTATAATATAGAGACTAATGTATTAAGGATATTTAAAGAAATCAATAACATAAGAATATATGAAATTGAAATTTTAGACGACCCTGGGTCATTACATAAAAATTTTGTTTGGGTAGATATATCTAATCTTCTTCAAGATCATTTAAATACTTTCGATCAATATATTTTAACAGATTGGGTAGATGCAACAGAAAGCCAATCTCTCCCATGGGTTAAGGTTGGTTGGAGAAATGAGATGGAAAAGAAAGTAACCAATATGCTTGGGGATGATTTAGTATTTGAACAAATGAGAAGTTGGGAACGTTCAGCCTTATTTAAAATTTATTCTAAAGGAAGAAATTTTTACTTAAAGACAGTACCAGATGTCTTTAAGCACGAGGTGTTAATCAGTGAATATTTGTATCAACGTCACCCCACATATGTACCTGAAATCTTCGATGTAAATCAGGAAGAGCAATGGTATATCATGGAGGAATTAAATGGTCCTTTACTTGGACAAAAAAAGAGAATTGAGTATTGGAGAGAAGCATTGTTTAGATTAGTGTGTAGTGCAAAATAGAAGTACAGAGATGTGCAACCTAAACGTACATAACTCTGCACTTCTTTTTTAGATAAAAAAAGCCTTGCCAGCCATCCAATATAACTCTACTGTAATTGGTGTCGAATCAAACACAGTGGAGGTCGAAAGGATTGCTAGCAATGACTAAGATTAATCATATCAAAACTATACGAAATCATGAAGACGTATCTATAAATGAAATTGCTCAAAGAGCTCAAGTGAATTGGCGTACCGCCAAGAAATATGCGGATGAAGAGCAGGTGCCACAAGAAAAACAGGTGATCAGAAAAGGAATGATGTATGAGGAACATTGGGGAGAAATTGTCA
>NZ_AULI01000013.1 GCF_000425205.1 Pontibacillus halophilus JSM 076056 = DSM 19796
AGAGGAGCTGTCCTTAGTACGAGAGGACCGGGATGGACACACCGCTGGTGCACCAGTTGTTCCGCCAGGAGCATAGCTGGGTAGCTACGTGTGGAAGGGATAAGTGCTGAAAGCATCTAAGCATGAAGCCCCCCTCGAGATGAGATTTCCCATCACTTTAAGTGAGTAAGATCCCTTGTAGATGACAAGGTTGATAGGTTCGAGGTGGAAGCGTGGCGACACGTGCAGCTGACGAATACTAATCGATCGAGGACTTAACTTAAAAGTTTGCGTTTCACATCTATTATGATTTTATCTAGTTTTGAAGGTACATCCTTAAAAAAATAAAATTAATCCTTGAAAAGATTGAGTTTTATTGTTATCATATAACTTGTCCTTGAAAAAAGGATTCAAATGTCTGGTGACGAGAGCGAAGAGGTCACACCTGTTCCCATGCCGAACACAGCAGTTAAGCTCTTCAGCGCCGATGGTAGTCGGGTTCGCCCCGCAAGAGTAGGACGTCGCCAGGCTTATATGATTCCAACGTAGCTCAGTGGTAGAGCTATCGGCTGTTAACCGATCGGTCGCAGGTTCGAATCCTGCCGTTGGAGCCATGGAGAGCTGTCCGAGTGGCCGAAGGAGCACGATTGGAATTCGTGTGAGCCCTAACCGGGTTCCGAGGGTTCGAATCCCTCGCTCTCCGCCATTACAAATTGGCCCGTTGGTCAAGTGGTTAAGACACCGCCCTTTCACGGCGGTAACACGGGTTCGAATCCCGTACGGGTCACCACTTACTTCATATGGAGGATTAGCTCAGCTGGGAGAGCACTTGCCTTACAAGCAAGGGGTCGCAGGTTCGAGCCCTGCATCCTCCACCATTTCTTTTCTTGCACAAAGACAATAGAAAAACATACTATAGTGATGACTTAGTCATTGCATTATCGCGGGGTGGAGCAGTCTGGTAGCTCGTCGGGCTCATAACCCGAAGGTCGCAGGTTCAAATCCTGTCCCCGCAACCAATTAATTTTTACAACGTTGAATTAACTTTTTCGTTAAAATTAAATCGTAGTCTTCGTAGAAGGCAACCAAATTACTTTCTACAGCGTCGGATTTTCTTCTTCGCTGAAATTTCAAATTATATGGTCCGGTAGTTCAGTTGGTTAGAATGCCTGCCTGTCACGCAGGAGGTCGCGGGTTCGAGTCCCGTCCGGACCGCCAGTTTTCTTATACATAATGTTTGGCTCGGTAGCTCAGTCGGTAGAGCAACGGACTGAAAATCCGTGTGTCGGCGGTTCGATTCCGTCCCGAGCCACCATGTTAGCCGACCTAGCTCAATCTGGCAGAGCAACTGACTTGTAATCAGTAGGTTGGGGGTTCGAGTCCCTCGGTCGGCATTTATAATGGAGGGATAGCGAAGTTGGCCAAACGCGGCGGACTGTAAATCCGCTCTCTTTGAGTTCGCAGGTTCGAGTCCTGCTCCCTCCACCATATTTTAGGGGTATAGTTCAATGGCAGAACGACGGTCTCCAAAACCGTTAATGCGGGTTCGAATCCTGCTACCCCTGCCAAATGGCGGTTGTGGCGAAGTGGTTAACGCACCGGATTGTGGTTCCGGCATTCGAGGGTTCGATCCCCTTCAATCGCCCCATTTATATTGGGCCATAGCCAAGTGGTAAGGCATCGGTTTTTGGTACCGTGTATCGCTGGTTCGAATCCAGCTGGCCCAGCCACTTTTTATATTTGCGGAAGTAGTTCAGCGGTAGAACACCACCTTGCCAAGGTGGGGGTCGCGGGTTCGAATCCCGTCTTCCGCTCCATTTTTATAATCATAATCATTGATTACTAATCATATGATAGACTATAGTAAATATTATGGCGGTATAGCCAAGTGGTAAGGCAGAGGTCTGCAAAACCTTTATCACCGGTTCAAATCCGGTTACCGCCTCCATTTACATGCCGGTGTGGCGGAATTGGCAGACGCGCACGACTCAAAATCGTGTTCCTCACGGAGTGTCGGTTCGAACCCGACCACCGGTACTTGTTTCAATCGCTATATAGACAATTCTCTCACATTGATGTGAGATTTTTTTATGTCTTTAAGCAATTGAAACTGAAATCTAAGGCCTAGACGCCAACTTTTCATTTTACCCTTGAACGATATAGAAAAGCCCGCGAGTGGTTCCCCCTACTCGCGGGCTTTTTTTTGTGCTTGTGCAAGGCACATGGATTGCTAAATGAATGAAATTTTACTGTTGTCATAGTACTAACCCATATCAGTCTAGGTTAGTAAGGAATGTATCTTTAATGAGAAGCGGTCCTTTCAAACACCTTCTCTGTTGATCTAGAAAAAAGTCTATCTAGAGTAGGGGCGATGAAGTGCGTGAGGGACTCTAGGAGGGTGAAACCGGATGTGAAGAGAAGTTATCACTTTCGTAGAGGAAAAGGGTTGGAATGTGCTTCTATCCCCTTCAAAACGTAATGGCAGGGGAGTCCAAGAAGGTATAATAGAACAAGTTCGTTCCTTAGAGCCTTCTGATGGTTTGCAAGACGTTTTGTTACAGAACCTATGGGGGAGTTGAGATTTCTAGCTGTGAACGACTCTCAAGCCATTCGAAATTCAGACGTAGACCTATTGCATGAGATTATTGATGCTATGTTCCAATCTCAAATTTACATTGAGCAAGCTATTTGAATGGTAGACGCCCTATAGAGCGCAGACTTAGGTGATAAGTATCGAAATGAACAGAAGCAACTCAAAGCAATAAGAAGGATGTTGAGCCTCGAATCAAATAGATGTTCTAAGTGGACAAGTCAAATCATGTTCCTCACTGATCTTCCGTTAGTGGTGCACACTTCCTTACGTGATACTGATACGGAATAAGTTTATGATATCTAACACTGGTTAGCGTAACGTAATCATGGTGCTAGATTGGCTCGCATAAGAATAACATGGGACCACCCTGAGCGGTGTAGCCTTTTCCTTTCTCTGATGCTAGACGTGTAGATATGTAAATCCTCTCATTTTTGTAGGATGGAACAGCTTGGCGGGCTGTTCGTTAACTAATTGTTTATCCTTTTCTTTTGCTATATATTATAAAGGGATAGATAAATTGGAATAATTTACATATTCCATCTAGGAGGTGTCAGATGCCGAGGTGTGCGAATTGTAAGATCAAGTGGAGTTTTATGGAAACCTTGGAACGGACGTTTTCACATGAAGTCTCCGTTTGTCCGTATTGCAACAAGAACCAATAGCAGACGACGCGTTCCAAGGGCTGGTGTCTTTGGTCGTATTTTTTGCCAATGTTCGTTTGGTTTATAATGGTTGGGTTCAGGGTGCCTATTGTCCCTATGGTCTTAATTTGCCTGTCACTTATTCCAATCATTACGCTGTTCGTCCCATTTATGGTTCGTTTAAGCAACGAAAAACAGAAAGATCCCATCACACACGAATTTGATGATTAAATGTCGCTTTATGGTCCGTGTCGATTCCTTAAGAATCCTAGAGAGAATCCTTCCTCAACGCTATAGTTCTTTCCCTTTGGCGTTCCTTCAATTAATACATGTTTCTCATCGTCGGAGAACACTTCTTTCTTCGAGTCACCCGCATGCATCTATCCACATCAATCCTACTTCCATATCCGTACAACCTTTCACGTCGCTCTCATCCCTTTAGGAAGTCAATTGCATAATAATGAAGCGAAATAAAAGGATTGCAACCACTGAAGAAACTGACTTAGAACCTTAAGAAATCAGGCTGTTTAGCGGCCTGATTTTCTTATGCACAAATGTGTCGAAACATGGGAATAAAAAGTTTTCCCCTTTTACAAAAAAAGGGTTGTATAAAGGGGGGAATCTCCTTTACTATACGTATAGATATATACGACGTAAGGGGGAATCATCGATGAAGAAAACAGAAAAGAAAAAGAGCCTTTGGGTTGCTCTAGCGTGTGTAACTGCAATGGGAGGATTTGGTGTCAGTCAGCTACAAGTGACGGTTGAGGATTCGAATCTGAAAACGGTTTATGTAGAAGATGCTGAGCCAACTTTTAGCGAGGGAGATACGTTGGCTAATCAATAAGACGGACTACTGTACGATCAACTATAGAAGAGGGCGGTGATGGTTTGGAATGGATTGCTTTATTGACCCTTTCAACATTCGTACTCGGACTCTTTGGTATGGAGGCATTATGGAAACGTCAATCGTACCTACCTGACCAGGAAGAGGCCAGAGTAGAGTCCTATTATTATCGTCAGAATAATCGTTGGTACGCGTTCGTACGTAATGAAGGGGAAGGGCAGGCCCATAACATTCGGGCAGTCATTATTAGTTCCAATCAATTTTCAATTTCAGATGATGACAATTTTGATTTAGATTCTCACGAAGAACACTTTCTCGGGACATATGAATCTCCTATTTCATCCATTATCGTACGTTATGACGACAATGAGCGGGAGGATAAACTCATTAAAGGCTATGAAAAGCATGAGACATTTACCATTTAACTAAACCTTCTCTTTCACACTAGTGATGGAAGGTTTTTTATTATGTCTATTAATGGAGTGGCTACAATTTCTTAACAAGGTATTCTTTGAGAGTACAAGCCTTTCTATAGAAAAATCCGCGAATAAAGGGTAGTCGAAACGGAAAAGATTTGATACACTTTTATGTAAATAAAGAAAAGAAGCATTTTTCGACAAAAATATAAATTTTCTATTGATTCAGTGTAAACCGTTTGTTAATATAGAAATTAGTCATTCGACATAACCTTACAAAAGAAGTTAACAAATGTTGAAGGTAGTCGAGATAATTAAATAAAAGTTGCTCTCTTTAATAAAGTGCGGGTGTAGTTTAGTGGTAAAACCTCAGCCTTCCAAGCTGATGATGTGGGTTCGATTCCCATCACCCGCTCCATAAAAAAAGTTGCCAACGCAGTGTTTCGTTTAAAAGGTGTGGAAACGAAGCATTGCGTTTTTTCTATGCCCAAAAAGGTTAGATTGGGAGTAGGGTTGAAGATTTTGGCTATGGTGTTTACTCTTACAATAAAACATAGAAAGAGGTGCAACGGTTGAAACAATTACAAAAGCTATTAAAGCAAATCGACGGAAAAAGTTATAAAGCTTATAAGGATATACAAGGCGTTTATTCGTTTCAAACGTATTCGTTATCGATTGACTATGTGCAAGGGGACCCGTTCGCGGCGCCATCTAAGATTCGGATCCACATCCCGAATCGACAACGTGACATACATGCGGCGTGGAAGAAAACGAAGGAACGTCGTTTGTATACAGAAGATGTGTTCGCGCGCTCCGTGGGGAAAGCGATACGTAAGCAGTCCTCATCGATAAAGGGTTCTGGAAAGAGCGGGAATATCTCAGTGGATGCCCCAGGTCAGGAAATCTTAGAGCGGACTGCCGTACAATTAAAAGATAATGAGCTAGTAGTATGTCTATCAATCGGATTGCCTGCAAACGGAAGACGGATTAATGGGAAAGAAGCAGAGAAGCTATTCTTCCAACTGATTCCTTCTGTTATGGATGCTTCAGTGTTCTCAGTGACAGATGCGATGATTGAAGACAATGTACAGCTCGCTGACCAGCATGTAGCCATCCGCCAGGCAATGAAAGAGAACGGTTGGATGACCTTTGTAGCAGATGGCTCCATACTTCCTCGTGAAAGCGGCATTAGCAATCGACCGATGAAGAATGCTGTACCATTTGAGAGCCCAGAAGAGAATCGTGTTTCCATCCCTATCCCTCATCGCGAAGAACCACTCACGGGAATGGCGTTAAAGAAAGGTATCGTTCTTATTGTTGGTGGGGGCTACCATGGTAAAAGTACACTATTGAAAGCCATTGAACGTGGGGTTTATCATCATAGTAAAGGTGACGGTCGTGAATATGTGATGACAGACCCAACTGCTGTGAAAGTGCGTGCTGAAGATGGCCGACAAGTGACTCGTGTCGATATTTCTCCATTTATCAATCACCTGCCTCACGGGGAAGACACGAATCAGTTCTCATCTGACAATGCAAGCGGAAGCACATCTCAAGCAGCGAATGTGGTGGAAGCGTTAGAAGCAGGCGCACAATCATTGCTGATTGATGAAGACACAAGCGCCACGAATTTCATGATACGGGATGAGCGGATGCAAGAACTTGTCGTGAAAGAGAAGGAACCGATTACCCCATTTGTCGATAAAGTGAAAGGGATGAGAGATGAGCTAGGTGTCTCCACCATTCTTGTTATGGGTGGTTCAGGCGATTACTTTGAGGCAGCGGATGAAGTGATTATGATTGATCAATACCTGCCTTATAATGTGACATCCAAGGCGAAAGAGATTGCAGAACGTTATCCATTCCACCGAGAACAAGAGGGTGGGAACGAATTTGGGCAACGTAAGTCTCGTGTCTTTCAACCACAAAGTTTAAATAGTCAACGTGGAAATAAATCAAAGGTACAAGCTAAAGGCAGTGCCACCATATTACTTGGTCGAACGGAGATTTCGCTCCATTATGTAGAGCAGCTCATTGACACCTCTCAGACGAGAGCCATCGCAGAAGTTCTAAAACACTTGGAACAAAAAGGGTGGCTAAAGCGTGGCATGTCCTTAACTGAATTGCTTGACCAGATTGAAGAGCAACTTGATAATCAAGGACTTGCTTCCTTTACTGGCTTCAAGAATCAACATCCTGGTGATTTAGCTCGACCTCGTAGGTTTGAGATTGCAGCCACGTTGAATCGGCTTCGCACAGCTAACGTGAAACAACAATAATA
Source organism: Pontibacillus halophilus JSM 076056 = DSM 19796 (assembly GCF_000425205.1). GTDB lineage: Bacteria > Bacillota > Bacilli > Bacillales > BH030062 > Pontibacillus_A > Pontibacillus_A halophilus. Next base: position 6,758 of record NZ_AULI01000013.1, read on the forward strand.
TAGAGAGGAGAGGATAGCCATGGATTTAGCACAATTCAAAGAAGACGTCATTCAATACAGTAAACAGATTGGAATTGATAAAATTGGCTTTGCCTCTCCTGATGTATTTACGGAAATGAAGGAACGTCTCCGTACACAGCAGGAATTAGGCTACCAATCTGGGTTTGAGAAGGGCTCAATTGAAGAACGAACGGAACCGAAGCTTCATGTGCCGGAATCAAAGTCGATTATTTCAATCGCTTTGGCTTATCCTTCTAAACTGAAAGATGCCCCACGTAGTACACGTGAAGAGCGTAGAGGGCTGTTCTGTCGTGCTTCATGGGGAGAAGACTACCATGATGTTCTGAACGAACGTCTATATAGATTAGCCTCTTATTTGAAAGAACGCTATCCAGACTTGCAATTTCGTTCCATGGTGGATACAGGTGAACTTCCTGACCGTGCGGTTGCTGAACGGGCAGGAATTGGCTTCACGGGTAAGAATACAAACTTAATCACATCTGAATTTGGATCTTACGTTTATTTGGGTGAGATGATTACAAACATTCCATTTGCACCAGATGAACCAGTAGAGGATTCTTGCGGTGACTGCAACATCTGTGTAGATGCTTGTCCAACTGGAGCTCTTATACAGGGAGGGCAGCTAAATGCTCAGAAGTGTATTGCGTTTCTAACTCAGACGAAAGATTTTCTTCCAGATGAGTATCGAGGCGTGATTGGAAACCGTCTTTATGGATGTGATACATGCCAGACTGTATGTCCGAAGAACAAGAAGAAGGACTTTCATAATCACCCGGAGATGGAACCAGATCCTGAGAAAGTGAAACCGAAACTAAAGCCGCTTCTTTCCATTTCTAACCGAGAGTTCAAAGAAACATATGGAAAGATGTCTGGGTCTTGGAGAGGGAAGAAGCCTATTCAACGTAATGCAATCTTGGCGCTTGCCCACTTTAAAGACGTCACAGCGGTAGATGAGTTAGTGCGCTTAATGAAAGAGGACCCACGTCCTGTCATTCGTGGCACAGCTGCTTGGGCACTTGGAAAGATTGGTGACTGGCAAGGAAAAGAGGCCATTGAATCTGCACAAATGAAGGAAACAGACGAGCAAGTACTAGATGAAATGCGTAAAGGGTTAGAATTCTTTACGGAAAATGTATAAAAGGGCTTTCCGAATGAAGCATTTCTATGTAAGATTAAGTAAAATAATGTGTTGAAGAAGGGGTTTTTATGAGTAAACGTTCCTTTCTTTATTATGATGAATGCGACAGTCCGGTGGGAACCATCACGATGGTCGCTACTGAAGCAGGGCTATGTCGTGTTGATTATGGGAACATGAAGGATTTGGAGACAAAACTTCATGCATGGGCTAAAAAGCACTTTCTGTGTGTCGAGTTTTTCAAAGATGCTAACCGATTTACAGAAGTGAAGCAGCAACTCTTGCAATACTTTAATAATGAACGCAATGAATTTGCGGTAACAACTGACTTTTACGGGACTGTCTTTCAGCAGAAAGTATGGAAAGCACTGATGCAAATTCCATACGGGGAGACTCGCTCCTATAAAGACATTGCCCTTAACATTCAGGCTCCTCGTGCCGTTCGCGCTGTGGGAGGGGCAGTCAATCAGAATCCGATGTCCATTATTTATCCTTGTCACCGCGTGATTGGGAGTAATGGAGCTTTAGTCGGGTATGCTGGCGGTTTAGATAAGAAGAAACACTTACTTTCACACGAACAGGTGAAGGTAGGATAAAGCGGATGACTACGGTCATTCGCTTTTTTTAATTGAAACATGTTCTTTTCTCCTGCTTCATAGATTGAATAGGAGAGGGGGCGAGCCGATGGATGGGTTACGGAAATATTGGATGGAACGACTACAGCAACCGTTACGTAACGAAGAGCTGACATGGATTGAGCGGAAAGTAGACTTGCACGAACGTCGAAGCGCTCATGTAGCACGGATTACAGGAGATGCTCGTGTCTATCGAACCTTACAGATTGGCCAAGGGGAATGGAAAGTGGACTATATGCTTAAAGTCGACTTCTTAATTAAACAAGGAAAAAGTATGTATATAGAATCTGAAGAAAACCAACACCGCTCCCATTGGTATAAAGGGGACTTGGTGAAAGACGAGTGGATTCCTAATGAAATGGATTCCGCCGATCATGATGAATTATCTTTAATTGAAGGAGAAGATGATTACCGTTTCAATTATGACCGACAAAAGGCGGTACAATATGCGAATCGGTGGTGGAACTCATACAACCCTGCTTATCGAAAGTTTGAGAATGATTGTACGAACTATATCTCCCAATGTTTAAGAGCAGGAGGTTCCCCGATGTGGGGGTCACCGAAGCGCTCACGGGGGTGGTGGTATGGCTCTACTTGGAGTTACAGTTGGGCAGTAGCCAATGCCCTTCGCTGGTACTTAAGTGGATCGACGAAAGGGTTGAAAGGACGGGCGGTGGAGCGGGCTAGCGATTTAATGCCAGGGGACGTAATCTGCTATGACTTTGAAGGGGATGGGAGATGGAACCATAACACCATCGTTGTCGCCAAAGACGCGTTTAATGAGCCCCTTGTCAATGCACATACGTCTAATAGCTACCATCGGTATTGGGACTATGAAGATTCAACGGCCTATACGCCGAATATAACGTATAAATTTTTCCGGATTGGTGAGTAAATATGATATAATACGTGGGTTAACACTAACTATGAGGTGACAATGATGGCACTCCACGTTGTATTGTATCAGCCAGAAATTCCGGCAAATACGGGGAATATTGCACGCACATGTCTAGCCACAAATACGGTATTACATCTCATCCGACCACTCGGATTCTCAACAGATGATAAAATGCTACGTCGTTCTGGACTTGATTATTGGCACGATGTAGATGTTCGATATTACGACTCTATCCACGAGCTTTATGATGCGAACCCAGACGGAGAGTATTATTATATTGAGAACTTCGGTACTGGACACTGGACGGATTTCGATTATAGCAATCCAGATGAAGACATTTTCTTCGTGTTCGGCCGTGAGACAGATGGAATTCCGAAGTCGCTGTTAGAAGGAAAGGAAGACCGTTGCCTGCGTATTCATATGTCAGGGAAGGTGCGCTCCTTAAATCTTTCTAATACAGCAGCAATTGTGGTGTACGAAGCACTTCGGCAGCAAGGATTCCCTAATTTAACGTAAAGAAAAAGGTCAGTCCCGCGAAAGGACTGACCTTTTTGTACAAACTGGACTTATTCTGCGTCGTATCCAGCAGTAAAGATCGACACAATGTAAGTCACCATAACCCCAATAATTAACGCAAGTTTCATCTTTCTACCTCCCACGTCAATCTAGACCAAGTTGGACTACCATTCATTATAACCTAAAATCTGTATCCCTGTGAATGTATCCGCTATAATTTCTCTAGTCTAATCTGTTCCAGTAACTTTCGTAGCTTCTACGTAATCCTTCTCAGAACGGAGCGAAAGCGTATTGCCAGTAATCGAATACGTCCATATGTGTTGATCTGGGTCTGCGAGTACAGTAAAGGATTCTTCGTTTGTCCATGAATACGTGGATGACCAACCATTTAATTGTATGCCACCCTCTTTATTAAATAAGAGAGTGTCTCCCTTCTCAAATAGAACCGTTCCCTCCGTCACAACCCATTCACCATAGAGCGTCGTGGTCTTCTCTTGACACCCAACGACTAGCAGAAAGAAGAACATACTGATTATGACCCTGCTTACCCTTCTCATCTACACTTCACCTCTTTATAAACGTATTCTCCTATAAAGGACAAGATGATGATGAAAGAATTTTCTTACAAACTTTTAAGGTTAGTAGGATAAGAATGGGGTATTAGTCAACTATTGGATTTTAGGTGCATGCAGTCAAAAGGGAGAAACATAGGGGGAATATTGATGGAATCAACGGTTACGAAGAAAGATACGCTTCAGCAATTGTTCAAGAACGTGCGCGCATTTACTGAAACACTGGTCGAAAATTTGCAAACAGAAGATTATGTCGTACAAGCCTCTACTGAGACGAGTCCAACAAAATGGCACTTGGCCCACACCACGTGGTTTTTTGAGACTTTTATTTTGAAAGAGTATGACGGTGGATATAAAGAGCTACATCCACAGTTCAACTACTTATTTAACTCTTATTATGAAACGGTTGGAACGTTCTTTCCTCGAGATTCGCGAGGATTGCTGACCCGTCCAACTGTAGCGGAAGTGTATACATATCGTAAATACGTAAATACCCATATGGAAGCGCTGCTTAGTCAACTATCTGATGAGAAATGGGCTGAGGTTGCCTCTTTAGTTGAATTGGGGCTTCAACATGAACAGCAACATCAAGAACTCATTGTGACCGATATCAAATACAACCTTTCCATTAACCCGCTATACCCGCGATACATGCCACAAGATAAGGATGTATCGAGTAAGAAGTATGAAACGACCTTTCATTCATTTGAAGGAGGTCTAGTTGAAATTGGTCATGATGGAAAGGGGTTTGCCTTCGATAATGAAGGGCCTAGACATAAAGTTTGGCTTGAGCCCTATGCGTTGGCTTCTCACCCTGTCACGAATGGAGAGTATATTCAATTTATAGAAGATGGGGGATATCAACGGGCCGAATTCTGGCTATCAGACGGTTGGGCCACTGTGAAAGAGCAGGAATGGGACTCACCGCTTTATTGGGTGAAGCAAGACGACGAGTGGTATTCCTATACGACGCATGGCTTGGAGCGCGTACATCCTGATGAGCCTGTATGCCATGTGAGTTATTACGAAGCGACGGCTTATGCGAGCTGGGCCGGCAAACGCCTCCCTACAGAAGCGGAATGGGAGCATGCATGTCAAGGTGAAGCGATAAGTGGCAATTTCATAGATGAGTTAAACGCTCATCCTACTGGAGATGAAGGGGAAGGAAATGGGCCGTTCTATAAGGTCTTTGGAGATGTGTGGGAATGGACACGAAGTGCGTATTCTCCGTACCCAAGGAGTAAGCCATTAGAAGGAGCTCTTGGGGAGTACAATGCCAAATTCATGAGCAATCAAATGGTTCTTCGAGGTGGTTCGTGTGCAACGAGTGCATCTCATATTCGCCCAACGTATCGGAATTTCTTTAATCCAGATAAGCGTTGGCAGTTTAGTGGGTTTCGATTAGCTGAGGATCGTTAATCCATGAAGTTTTCATGCGTACGTTTCTTTGAGTGTGTTGAATGGGAGTTAGAATCTGTTACATTCATGCAGGATGTTATAAAGGGATAACTGCTTTCAAAAATATTTTCGGGTTGTTCATTGGCTAAATCTCTTAATGGCTATAGTTCGGTGATTACCCTGTACGCACAACCGACTGAAAACCCATCGCAATAGGGGTTGCATTATTTGGTAAAATGTAACTTTGAAAAAGGTAGGAGAGGGCTTGGCGTTTATGGTACGGGACGATCCGATAAATTAGACGGCAAAGACAATACGCTACGAATCAAACGTGTCGCATTACCTATGATTGATGGAGAAGTTACAATTGACTAAACAGCCGACGAAATAAGCACAAGATGCGAATAATGATTAATGGATACTAAAAATATCTCAAATCGCTACACCAGTTCCTGAATTCATTGCAACACTCAGTCACCCTTCGACTGAAAAGGAAGAAGAAGGCGCCTTTTAAAAGGCGTCTTTTTTTTTGTGTGAGTGAAAGTAAGCTAATACTTGCCATATGGAAAGTCTCTCCTGTTACGAAAAGATATATGATTGTTTAGATGGTCCTCATTTCTAATTGTTGAGGCTTATGGTAAAGAACAACGTGTTAAAACCTAGACCAAAGAATTGAAGCGAAAGTTATTCGCATTCTAAGCAGTCAGAAGTAAACGCACTCCATTTCTTACTTAGAGCAGGGGATTTTCCTTGCGCTTAAGAAGATGATATAATTTAGTTAAGTTAACTAAATTAAATTAATAACTCATGATAGTTATATAAGGAGTGTAGAAGTGATGGGCTATCTTTATCTTTCTTTAGCGATTATTAGTGAAGTATTTGGAAGCACGATGTTAAAGCTTTCATCAATGCCTAACGTATCGAAATTCTTGTCTGTTGGGGGTGTTGGTGTTGGGTATTTACTTGCCTTTTTCTTTCTCCAGCGAACGCTCATTTATCTGCCTTTAGGCTTATCCTATGCGATGTGGGCGGGAGTTGGTACGGCGCTAACCGTGCTCGTTGGGATTCTGTTGTTTAAGGAGCCGCTCAATCTGTATGTCATCCTAGGCGTAATCATGATTATAGGTGGGACGGTCGTGTTGAACGTTGGAGGTGGTGCACATGAGTGATGGTCGAGATGGGGAGATGAGTCTTTATCGATTGTTTGAAGCTTTTTGGATGGAGCTTGTTGATGAGGAAGACCGATTTAAATCCTATGGGCTTTCTTCTAAATTAGAAGCCGTTCTGACGAGCATCATTCGTCATCCGGCTATGACACTTTCTGAATTGGCTAACTATTCCTCTGTCACAAAGAGTGCCATCAGTCAGCATGTGAAGCGGCTTGAAGAACTCGGATTCTTATCGAGGATGCCTGACCCTAATGATAGACGCGTTCAACGAATTGTGTTGAGTGAAGAAGGCGAACGGTACAAAGAAGACCTGAATCGTTACGAGCAGTACGTTCATCGTCTCTTTGAAGACAATTTAAACCAAGAGGAGCTTAAAGGGATGCAACAATACTTTGAGAAGCTTCTTCACTCCATTCACGTGAAGCGAAGGACGACTTGATTCGTCCTTCGCTTCTTTTCTAGTAGCGAAAGAGAAGTTATTTCCTAGGAAATTGTCGAGAGTCTGTTTAATAGGAGCATTTTTTTAGTGGGCTGTACATAGACTTTATTAATCACGAGAACCACTAGGGGAGGTTTCTGTAAAGTGGACATCTTGAAAAAGATTCAAAGCTACCGTGAAGAAGAGGAAAATTTGAAATGGGAAGGCACCTTTGCCGATTACTTAGAATTACTGAAAGAACGTCCATATTTAGCTCAATCTGCACATTCGCGTCTCTATAACATGGTCAAGGATGCAGGAATAGAAGAAGTGAATGGACATTATAAGTACAAGTTTTTTGAGGATGAAATTTACGGGTTGGATGAAGCCATGGAAAACTTGGTGGAAGAATATTTTCACCCAGCTGCCAAGCGGCTCGATGTTCGTAAACGAATCTTGCTTCTCATGGGACCTGTTAGTGGAGGTAAATCTACACTAGTGTCCTTGCTAAAGAGAGGATTAGAACGCTACTCTCATACGGATCGTGGTGCCGTATTTGCAATTAAAGGTTGTCCGATGCATGAGGACCCGCTTCACTTAATTCCGCATCACCTTCGAGAAGACTTCTCGCAAGAGTATGGCATTCGCATAGAGGGGAATCTGTCGCCACTCAATATGATGAGGCTAGAGCAGGAGTACCACGGTCGAATTGAAGATGTGTTAGTTGAACGAATCTTCTTCTCGGAAGACAAACGAACGGGAATTGGTACGTTTAGCCCGTCTGATCCTAAATCACAAGATATTGCAGATTTAACTGGCTCCATCGACTTCTCCACAATCGCAGAATACGGTTCAGAATCTGATCCACGTGCGTACCGATTTGATGGAGAATTGAACAAAGCGAACCGAGGATTAATGGAGTTCCAAGAGATGCTGAAGTGTGATGAGAAGTTTCTATGGCATTTGTTGTCTTTGACACAGGAGGGGAACTTTAAAGCTGGACGTTTCGCGCTTATTTCTGCCGATGAACTCATTATCGCGCATACGAACGAAGCGGAGTACCGTTCCTTTATTTCAAACCAGAAGAACGAAGCCTTACATTCTCGAATGATAGTCATGCCAGTGCCTTACAACTTGAAAGCAACTCAAGAGGAACGAATTTATGAGAAGATGATTCGTCAAAGTGACATTAAGGATGTTCACATTGCCCCTCATACATTAAAGGTGGCAGCGATGTTCACGATTTTGACTCGTCTCCGTGAAACAACGAAGAACAATGTCGATTTGCTGAAGAAAATGCGTCTGTACGATGGGGAATCAGTAGAAGGATTCAGTGATGTGGATATTGAGGAATTGAGGAAGGAGCATCATGACGAAGGGATGAGTGGAATTGACCCACGATATGTGATTAACCGTATTTCGTCCACTATTATCAAGAAACAAATGACTTCAATTAATGCTCTTGATGTATTGAGGTCACTGAAGGACGGATTGGATAGTCACGCTTCTATTTCTAAAGATGATAAGGAACGGTATTTGAACTTTATTAGTATCGCTCGTAAGGAATATGATGAACTTGCGAAGAAGGAAGTCCAGAAAGCCTTTGTTTATTCATATGAAGAATCTGCGAAGACGCTCATGGATAACTATCTGGATAATGTAGAAGCGTACTGTAACAAGACGAAGCTTCGCGATCCTCTTACAGGAGAGGAAATCAATCCAGATGAGAAGCTTATGCGCTCTATTGAAGAGCAAATTGGAATCTCTGAGAATGCGAAGAAGGCGTTCCGTGAGGAGATCCTTATCCGAATCTCTGCTTATGCCAGGAAAGGGAAAAAGTTTGATTATTCCTCTCATGAGCGCTTAAGAGAAGCGATTCAGAAGAAGCTGTTCACAGACTTAAAAGATGTTGTGAAGATTACGACATCCACGAAGACACCGGATGAACAGCAACTGAAGAAGATCAACGAAGTCATTGCCACTCTAATTGACGAATATGGATACAATTCAAGTTCTGCGAACGAACTGCTTCGTTACGTAGGAAGCTTGCTAAATCGTTAACAATAGAGCAACCACACCTGTGTAAGCGAGGTGTGGTTGCTTTTGTTACATGGGTTCAAATGAAATTCAATTTTGTAAGCCGTTACGGTCGATGAACCTAAGTGCTGTGCTATAATGGACGAAAGTTTAGAATAGTCAACAGAGGTGTGGACATTGGGACATAAAGAGCATTTTGCAATTATAGACATTGGTTCAAATACTGTACGGCTAGTGATTTATGCGAAAGACCAAGGTGGGCATTTCAAAGAGGCAGACAACGTGAAAGCCGTTGCTAGGCTTCGTAATTATCTTAATGAGGACCATGTACTTGAAGAAGAAGGTATAAAGATTCTACTCAAAACGTTAAAGAGCTTTAAAGAAGTGACGGATACGTACAACTTGCAACAATTGCTTTGTGTTGCGACAGCGACCGTTCGTCAGGCGGAGAATCAAGAAGAAATCTTACACCGAGTAGAGGGTGAGATTGGTTTCTCATTACGTGTGCTTTCTGAACAGGAGGAGGCATACTATGGATATTTAGCGGTTGTGAATTCAACGTCTGTTGAAGAAGGGGTAACCGTTGATATTGGTGGGGGAAGTACGGAAGTCACCTACTATGAGAACCGTCAAATCAAGCATTCTCATAGTTTTCCATTCGGCGCCCTCTCGTTGAAGAGCATGTTCGTCAAGAATGATATGCCAACTGAACAAGAGATGGACAAGCTAAAGAGATATTTGACAGACCAGTTCTTGTCTCTACCGTGGATTAAGAATAAGAAGGTTCCGCTGATTGGTATTGGAGGAAGTGCCCGAAATTTAGTTCAAGTGGACCAAGCCTTGAAGAGCTATCCACTGTCCGGAGTTCACCAGTATAAGATGCAAGATAATGATATTGGGTTTATTAAGAACTATTTGCTTACGCTGAACTTTAAGAAGCTTCAAAAGGTAGAAGGACTCTCCAAGGACCGCGCGGATATTATACTCCCAGCCATTCAAGTATTTCAGACTCTATACGACGTGTCACAAGCATCATCTTTCGTATTGAGCCGAAAGGGGCTTCGGGATGGTGTGTTCTATGAAGAGTTGTTACGTGGGGTAGAAATTGACCGTTTTCCGAATGTCGTAGAAGAAAGCTTTAATGAAATGGCCAATGATTTCGACATTGATCTAAAGCATGTTCAACATGTGACAGACTTATCAATGGAAATGTTTGAACAGTTTAGAAGAAATGGAATCGGGCATATTACCAATGATGATAAATGGCTACTGAAACGAGCTGCCTTTGTGTTTAATTTAGGCGATTACATTGACTCTGAATCTAGCTCTCAGCACACGTTCTATATGCTTGCTAATCGGACAATTGATGGTCTGTTGCATCAAGACCGTCTAAAGCTTGCGCTTGTAGCTTCTTTCAAGAGTAAATCCATCTTCAAACAATATCTAGAGCCTTATAAGCATTGGTTTGTGAAGCAAGAACAAAAGAAGCTGCGTATGATTGGTTCTTTAATTAAGTTCGCATACAGCTTAGATTCGACGAGAAGGCAAATCGTAAGAGATTTAACCATTTCATTTGAGAAAGACGAAATTGTAATGGATGTTACGTGCGACCAAGAATCCATGCCAGAAGAATATCAGGTGGAAAAGCAGAAGAAGCACCTTGAAAAGTCGCTAAAACAAAAAGTAACTACAAATTTCTATTATGTAAAAGGGTAGTACAAACTACCCTTTTTGATAGGATCGGAGATAATTTAACACAATTTTTAAATTCAATTAATACATAAATGATAGTGGCTTGTTAGGGTAAACATGTATAAATATGTCGAAATTGGATGAAAGGGTGAAGCAATATGGATCTTACGAACGATCTAGGTAACCCGCTTTACTACAATAACCGAGAACTGAGCTGGCTAGCATTTAATGAACGAGTTCTACAAGAAGCATTAGATAAAAATAACCCGCTTGCAGAACGCTTTAAATTCCTAGCTATCTTCAGCTCAAATTTAGATGAATTTTTCATGGTGCGTGTGGCTGGCTTAAAGGACCAAGTCAAAGCAGACTTTAACAAACCAGAAAACAAAGCAGGCTTAACACCGAAGCAACAGCTTTCTAAGATCTCTGAAAAGAATCATAAGCTTGTGGATATGCAGTATTCTACCTATCAACATGTATTAAAGCCAATGCTTGAGGAGGAAGATTTCTCAATCATCTCTATGAGCGACTTGAATGAGTTGCAGCGGGATGCCATAGAGCAATACTTTGATGAGCAAATCTTCCCTGTGTTAACCCCGATGGCGGTGGATGCATATCGCCCGTTTCCGATGCTTCTAAATAAGAGTATCAATCTAGCGGTCGTGCTTAGCGATGAGCAAGATGCCGAACAAGAAAAGAAAACGGCTATTGTTCAAGTACCCGCTGTGTTGGACCGATTTGTTGAGATTGACCTAGAGGATGACTATACGAAGCAATACGTAATGCTTGAAGATGTGATTAGCACCTTTATATACAAAATGTTTAAAGGCTACGAGGTTCAATCCGTTACGCAATTTAGAATCACTAGAAACGCGGACATGACCATTCATGAAGAAGGCGCTCGTGACTTACTTAAAGAAATTGAGAAGGAGTTACGAAAGCGTAAGTGGGGGGCAGCAGTTCGCCTTGAGATTCAACGTGACAGATACGACGAAGCCGTCTTAGAATTCCTCTTGCGTGTACTTGAGATTCATCGTAAAGACGTATATGAAGTGGACGGACCACTTGATTTGACGTTCCTCTTTAAATTCTATAAAGAGATTGCGGTGGCAAGAGAACATCTTGTCTATGAGACGCTTATTCCACAACCACCTAAAGATATCGGATCAACAGAAGAAATTCTTGATATTGTGAAAGAGAAAGACGTTTTCCTACATCATCCGTTCGAATCCTTCCAACCAGTATTAGACTTTGTGAGTGATGCAGCTGATGACCCTGAAGTACTTGCGATTAAGCAAACACTTTATCGAGTGAGTGGTGGTTCTCCAATTATCGAAGGGTTGAAGCGCGCTGCTGAGAACGGAAAGCAAGTAACGGTTCTCGTCGAGTTGAAAGCGCGATTTGATGAAGAGAACAACGTGCAATGGGCCAAAGAGCTTGAGAAAGCAGGCTGTCATGTGATTTATGGAATGAATTACTTAAAGACCCATAGTAAAATTACTCTTGTTGTTAAACGCCGCAAGAATCGTATAGAACGATATGTTCATTTAGGGACAGGCAACTACAACGACCAAACCGCTAAGTTATACACAGACATGGGCATCATAACATCGAACCGTAAATTCGGGATTGATGCTACAAACTTCTTTAACTACTTAAGTGGGTACACAGAGAAGCCAGCCTATCATCATATCTCAATGGCACCATTTGATATTCGAAATGATATCATTGACTATGTCGCTCAAGAAATTGAAAGCCATCGTCAACACGGGAACGGACGTATTATTGCTAAGATGAACTCCTTAACGGACAAGGCTCTTATTATGAAGCTTTATGAAGCCTCCCGTGCAGGTGTGAAGATTGACCTGATTGTCCGTGGCATCTGCTGCCTCCGTCCAGGAATTAAAGGGGTTAGTGAAACTATTCGCGTCCGCAGTATTGTAGGTCGTTTCCTAGAGCACAGTCGAATCTATTACTTCCATAAGAACGGGGAAGGGAAGACATTCCTATCCTCTGCTGACTTAATGACGCGAAATATGGAAAAACGAGTGGAAATTATGTTCCCAATCTATGACGGCGGTATTAAGAATCGCCTACAGCAAATCTTAGATTTAATGTTAGAAGACAACATGAAAGCACGTGAGCAGGATGAACACGGCAACTATCACTACGTGCATCGAACAGAAGGCACACCAGAAATCGATAGCCAACTTCAACTGTTCGACTCTGCTTATCAAGTGAGAGAAGACGAAGAATAACAAACAAGAGAGGTGCATGTTTTTAAAACATGCACCTCTCTTGTTTGTTATTTCGGAAGAACGGGTGTTGAGTTGGTTGAGGATGGGTATGCGGTTAATAGGAAAAGTATAGTGTAGTTCGTTTGTTTTGCGAAAATTGGAGGTAGGAGGGCCTCCATCGTGGCTAAGCGGGCCTCTTCTGCTTTTGTCGTCTAGCTGCAGGGGGCAGGGACTCCGGACATAAGTCAATCTGTTCCGTGAAGGAAGGGCATTTCACTCCGTAGCTTCGCTTATGCCTACCGTCCCTAAACCGCCCCCTTTCGCTTTTGTCGTCTAGCTGCAGAGGCCAGCCACTCCGGTCAGAAGCAATTCTACTCCGTGAAAGAAGGGCATTTCACTGCGTAGCTTTGCTTCTGCCTACCGTGGCTAAGCAGGCCTCTTCCGCTTTTGACGTCTAGCTGCAGGGGGCAGGGACTCCGGACATAAGTCAATCTGTTCCGTGAAGGAAGGGCGCTTCACTGCACATTTTGTCTTATGCCTACCGTCCCTAAACCGCCCCCTTTCGCTTTTGTGTAAAATATTTAGATTTTTGTGTAAAAATCTAGGGTAAAGTAGTTGAAGAGGGCGTATGAAAAAAATTATAATAGGAACTGGGTTTGCAAACGGTTACGTCAAGATAGCAAACTTCTACTGGGGGTAGGTTACGTGTCAAAACAAGGATCTAATCAAAGTTATTGGAGTCAGTTTCATGGTCCGAATATGGGCTATGTCGAGGAACAGTACGATTTATACTTAGAAGATCCTGAACGGGTCGATTCTTCTTTAAAAGATTTATTTGAAACATATGGTGCTCCGGTATCGGGTGATGAAGGTGGAGAAGGGGTTTCGGCTTCTCATCAAGGACCGGATGTAAATGTGAAGAATGTGACTTCGGCTATGAAATTAGTTGAGGCAATTCGTCGCTATGGTCATTTGGAAGCGGATATTTACCCAATACCACCGGAGCAGAAACGATATTCAGCGCTGCTAGATCAGAGCTATTATGACTTAACAGATGAAGACCTTGAAGCCATTCCTGCGAATTGGATTTGGTCAGAGGCCCCTCAGTCTGTACAAAACGGTAAGCAGGTTGTCGAGTCATTACGAGCGAGCTACGCGGGCACTGTTTCCTTTGAGGTCGACCATGTCAATAACAATGAAGAGCGAAAGTGGCTTCAAGAGAGTATTGAATCAGGCGACTATAAGGTGAACTTTAATCAAGATGATCAAAAACAGTTACTAGAACGACTTTCAGAAGTCGAGAGCTTTGAACAATTCTTAGGACGTACATTTGTTGCGCAGAAACGTTTCTCAATTGAAGGATTAGATGTGATGGTACCGATGTTGGACCGTCTTGTTCAATCTTCATCTGAGAACAACATTGAAAACATTATGATGGGAATGGCACACAGGGGTCGTTTAAATGTGTTGGCTCATGTGCTTGGGAAACCTTATGAGCGGATCTTCTCTGAATTCCATCACGCTCCAAACAAAGAGCTTGTGCCTTCAGAAGGTTCAAGAGGTATTAATTATGGTTGGACAGGCGATGTTAAATATCACTTTGGTGCTCATCGCGATGTCGAGGGTGAAAAGGCCAAGACTCGTGTGACGTTGTCTCATAACCCATCTCACCTAGAGTATGTGAATCCAGTAGTAGAAGGATTCGCTCGTGCTGCTCAAGATGACCGCAGTGAGCGTGGAAATGCAAAGCAAGACTTTGGCAAGGCATTCTCTATTTTAATTCATGGGGATGCTGCATTTCCTGGTGAAGGTGTTGTGACAGAAACGCTCAACATGAGCGATTTGCCAGGCTATCGTTCTGGTGGTTCCATTCATATTATTGCGAACAACCTTCTTGGTTTCACAACTGCTCAAGAAGACGGACGTTCGACAAGATATGCGAGTGACCCAGCAAAAGGATTTGAGATACCCATTATCCACGTGAATGCAGATGACCCTGAAGCCTGTCTGTCTGCTGCCGTTTTCGCTTTTCGTTACCGACAGAAGTTCCATAAAGACTTCCTTATCGACCTAGTCGGGTACCGTCGCTATGGTCACAATGAAATGGACGAACCTCGTGCTACTCAACCTTACCTTTATGGCAAAATCGACGAACATCCGACGGTAGCAAAACGCTATGCCGATCGTCTACATAAAGAAGGGGTCGTTGAGCAACACGCTTTCGATGAATTGAAAGAAGATAAAGAGAAGAATTTACGAGGCATCTATGAGAGTATGAAAGAAAATGAGACGGGCGAACAAAATGTTAAGGATCTACCAGAAGCGGTAGCAAGTGATCTTAGTGATATCCAAACAGCGATCTCATTTGAAGACTTAAATGGATTAAATGAAGGGTTGTTAAAGCGACCTGACGGATTCAACGTATTTAAGAAGCTTGAGCGAATTCTACAACGCCGTGAGAAAGCGCTTGAAGATGGCAACAAAGTAGACTGGGCACTTGGAGAGGCGCTCGCGTTTGCCTCTATTCTGAAAGATGGTTATCCAATTCGATTAACAGGTCAAGATAGCCAACGAGGTACGTTCGCGCACCGCCACTTGGTTCTTCACGATACGGAAACAAATGAAACGTATTGCCCTATGCATGGGCTTGAAGATGCGAAAGCTTCCTTCTCCATTCACAATAGTCCATTATCTGAAGCTGGTGTACTTGGATTTGAGTATGGATATAGCGTCCAGTCGCCTGGCACACTCGTACTGTGGGAAGCTCAATACGGAGATTTCGCCAATGCGGGTCAGGTTATTATCGATCAATTCATCTCTGCTGGTCGTGCGAAATGGGGAGAGAAGAGTAGCATTGCGCTTCTCTTGCCTCATGGATACGAAGGACAAGGGCCTGAGCACTCTAGTGCTCGTCTTGAGCGATATCTAACACTTAGTGCGGAGCATAACTGGACAGTGGCCAATGTGACATCAGCTGCTCAATACTTCCATTTGCTTCGTCGTCAGGCGATTATTGGAGACCGAGATGAAGCACGTCCACTCGTTCTTATGACGCCAAAGAGTCTTATTCGAAATAACCGAGTTGCATCTTTCAATCATGAATTTACGGAACAATCCTTCCAGCCTTTGAAATTGCAAGATGGTTTAGGTGAGAACCAAGAAGCCGTTACACGTCTTGTGCTAGGTAGCGGAAAAGTGATGATTGATTTAGAAGAGGCAATTGAAAACGCAGAAGATGAGAACTTTGACCACCTCCATATCGGCCGAGTCGAGCAAATCTATCCATTCCCATCAGGGCAAGTGGAAGAGCTATTGAACTCTTATCCAAATGTTGAGGAAATTGTTTGGGTTCAAGAAGAGCCGAAGAATATGGGAAGCTGGGACTTTGTTAAAGAAACATTGTATAAAGTGACTGGTGACAACCAAACGTTGTCTTATATTGGACGTCCGAAACGTTCATCGCCATCAGTTGGAGAGCCAAACATCCACAAAACGGAGCAAAATCGAATCATCCATGAAGCACTGAAGCTATCTAAAGGGGGAGATTCTAATGAGAGAAATTAAAGTACCAGAACTTGCTGAATCTATTACGGAAGGTACCATCTCAGAATGGCTTGTAAAAGAAGGGGACCATGTTGAGAAGGGCGATCCTGTTCTTGAACTGGAAACTGATAAAGTAAACGTCGAAGTGAATTCCGATTATACTGGTGTAATCTCTGAGTTTCTGAAGCAAGAAGGCGATGATGTTGAAGTTGGTGACTCCATCGCTACTGTTGATGAGAACGGGGAAGCTTCTGGTTCTGAGGAACAAGCTGAACAGAAGGAAGAAGCGCCATCAGAGGACGAGTCTAAAGAAGAGACAAAACAGCAAGCGTCAGAAGAATCAACCTCTCAAGATAGCGAAGAGAAATCTTCAGAACCGAAAAAGGATCCGAATAAAGAAGTTGTGGCCACTCCAGCTGCTCGTAAGCGGGCTCGCGAACTAGGCATCGACTTAAATGAAGTTCAACCGAAAGACCCACTTGGTCGAATTCGCCCTGAGGATGTTGAGTACAAGGCGAGCCAAGAAAAGCAGAGTCAGCAAAAGCAGCAATCGTCTTCTTCAGCTAAGAAAAACGAGAAGACTGATTCTACTTCAGAGAAAACAGAGTTTGAGAAACCAGTTGAACGGGTAAAAATGTCTCGTAGACGACAAACAATCTCAAAACGTCTAGTGGAAGCACAGCAAAATGCTGCCATGCTCACTACGTTTAACGAAATCGACATGACGGCTGTTATGGAACTTCGAAAAGAACGTAAAGATGCATTTGAGAAGAAACATGGCGTTAAACTTGGCTTTATGTCCTTCTTTACCAAAGCAGTTGTTGCAGCGCTTAAAGACTTCCCGCTATTGAACGCAGAGATTCAAGGCGATGAAGTTGTGAAGAAGAACTTCTATGATATCGGTATGGCGGTGTCTACAGATGAAGGTCTTGTTGTACCGGTCGTTCGTGACGCGGACAAGATTGGGTTTGCTGGTATTGAAAGTGAAGTAGGCCGTCTTTCTGCTAAAGCACGCGACAAGAAGTTAGGTCTAGATGACCTTCAAGGTGGTTCATTCACGATTACGAATGGTGGAATATTTGGTTCGTTGCTATCCACACCTATCCTAAATGCTCCGCAAGTTGGAATTTTAGGCATGCACACGATTCAAAAACGTCCAATTGCAATGCCGGACGACACGATTAAGATCCGTCCTATGATGTATGTGGCATTATCCTATGACCACCGTATTGTAGATGGGAAAGAAGCGGTTCAATTCCTCGTCCGAGTGAAGCAACTACTTGAAGACCCATATGACTTACTGCTTGAAGGATAAGATACAAATAAGAACCCCTAAGGGAAATCTTCCCTTAGGGGTTCTTTGATTCTAAATGAAACCTCGACCCCTGTTCCAACGTATAGACGTGTACAATGGAGAAAGAACGAATCTAATGAGAAGGGGAAGGTGTCCATGTACGAATTACTTATAGAAGGAATGAATGATACCGGTCTTTACGGAATCTACTTCACCTTCATCCTTTCCTATACAGTCTTCCACGTGGTTGGACCAATGATTGAACACCGCCCTCTTCAAATGTCCAAAGGCGTGCCGAATCATTCAGATACACAACGAACGCTTTATTATAAATCAAGAATGTGTAAACCAGAGACGATGCTTGTTATGCGGCTTATCAAGATGATTAAACGGAAAGACGGAAATGCAGACCCGGATTGTCAGCCTCTTTTATTCACATAAGCGCATTTGAATAGAAGAGGAGGATTTCATTTAGTATGAAACGATTGTCATTAATCTTCATCCTACTAACGACTATGCTTGCAGCTTGTGCTCCGCAAACTGGGGGAGACGGCTTCTTTCAAAGCACGTTTGTTCAGCCGTTTACATCGTTAATCGAACTGTTAGCTGGTGTGACGGGAGATAACTATGGACTAGCCATTGTGCTTATAACGGTCATTATTCGTCTTGTCGTCATGCCTTTTATGCTGAGTTCCTATAAGAAGCAACAAGACATGAAATCGAAAATGGAAGTGATGAAGCCAGAGATGGAGGACATTCAAGGTCGCCTGAAGGGTGCGAGTTCTGAAGAAGAGCGAAAAGAAGCACAGCAGGAGCTGGTACAACTCTATCAAAAGCATGGTGTAAACCCGCTGAATATGGGTTGTCTACCTATGTTGCTGCAAATGCCGATTCTAATGGGCTTTTACTTTGCGATAAGAGGTTCTGAAGAAGTAGCAAGTCATACTTTCCTTTGGTTTAATCTAGGTGAGACAGATTTGTTACTTGCGGTTATAGCCGGTATCTTGTATTTCATCAATTACAGAATCTCGATGATGGGGTTGCCTGAGCAGCAACAGAAGCAGATGAAGGTGATGGGGCTATTGTCGCCTGTTATGATTTTAGTCATTTCACTTAGCACCCCTGCTGCATTGCCACTCTATTGGGCAGTTGGTGGTCTGTTCCTAATCGTACAGACGTATGTGAGTAAACGTATGTACCAAAGAAGCCCATCCACTGGCGTTTCCAAAACTGAACAACCAGTCTAATTAAATCCCCTTGCTCTATCGTAGAGCAGGGGGATTGTTCGATTTGGAACATGTTTCACTGTCTATTACATATACATATAAGGATGTATGTGTAGAACGTTGATGAAATATGGATGTAGACAACGTAAAAATCGAACCTAAATATTCAGAATTTTTAATCAAAATGACAATCCCTGCATATGATAGAGTAAACTTCATTGAAGGAGGGGTAAGGATGAGTAACTCAAAAAGCTTTGTGATCTCTGAAGAAAACTGGTCCCTCCACCGAAAAGGGTACGACGCTCAAAGGCGCCATCAAGAAAAGGTGCAAGAAGCACTAAAAAACAAACTACCGGACCTTATTTCTGAAGAGAACATTGTAATGTCGAATGGTAAGAATGTGGTGAGGATCCCGATTCGCTCGTTGGACGAATACAAGATTCGTTACAGTCATGACAAGAACAAACATGTCGGCCAAGGAGATGGAGACAGTCAAGTAGGTGACGTAGTCGCAAGAGGCCCAGCCGAACAGAAAGCTCCCGGAAAAGGGGATAAGCCAGGCGATAAACCGGGTCAGGATTATTACGAAGCGGAGATCTCATTAGCAGAATTAGAAGAGGCTTTATTCAAGGAGTTGGAGCTGCCGAACTTGCAAGAAAAGGAAAAAGACAACATTGTGATTACTGATTTCGAGTTCAATGATATTCGTAAGACAGGTCTGCAAGGAAACATTGACAAGAAGCGGACGATGCTAGAAGCATTTAAGCGTAATGCGATGACTGGTACGCCTTCATTCAATCCGATTTATCCAGAAGATGTACGCTACAAGACGTGGAACGACGTTGTGAAGCCGGAATCAAAAGCCGTTGTACTTGCGATGATGGATACCTCGGGTTCAATGGGGCTCTGGGAGAAATACATGACGCGCAGTTTCTTCTTCTGGATGACTCGTTTCCTTCGAACGAAATACGAAACCGTTGATATTGAGTTTATTGCCCATCATACTGAAGCGAAAGTCGTGTCAGAGGAAGATTTCTTCTCCAAAGGGGAGAGTGGGGGAACAATCTGTTCATCTGCCTATCGAAAGGCGCTTGAGTTAGTCGAAACGAAGTACAACCCGGAGCGATACAATGTGTATCCATTCCATTTCTCTGATGGAGATAATTTAACGTCGGATAATAAGCGCTGCTTAAAGCTTGTTCAGGAATTAATGGAGGTATCCAGCATGTTTGGATACGGAGAGGTTAACCAGTACAATCGCCACTCCACCTTAATGTCGGCCTATAAAAACATTGATGACCCAAGATTCCGGTATTATGTGCTCCGTAGAAAATCTGATGTGTTCCACGCCATGAAGTCATTCTTTAGTACAGAGGAAGAAGAGGCTGTCATTTAACAACGAGGCAGAGAGTTGAAGAAACTCTCTGTTTTTTGTTGTTTATAAGAATTATTCACGATAACCTAGAATGGACTTTATACATCGTGAGGGTATGGGATGAAATTACAAAGAAGAACAGTTGTCACAATTGTAGCGTGTGCGTTTATTCTCACACTTTTAACCCCGCTTCTTGATGGGACGGAAGTGAAGAGTGCTGAGGGATATCAATTGTATCAACAAAGAGCTAGCCAAGGTGAGGTTCGTCTTGGTTATCCGTTTGGTTATATTGAAATGGGACCAACCCGATTAACCCCACCGTATCCATATAGGATCGGGTTTGAATATGAGGCTGCTCGAAGTGTAGATATCTTTGTGCTGCTAATTAACGTTGCCGTGTATTCGCTGTTATTTAGCATTGCAACGAGTATCGGACAAAGGTTGGTCCAAAGGTTCTCAACGCAAGAAAGATAAATTGTACTGAAACAGGCAGCGACGCAATCGTCGCTGCCTGTTCTATTACCAAATAAGGTCTACATATTCTGGGTGGTCAATAAATGGATTGCGGTTCCCTTGGTAGTCGGAGTGGATGATTTCATTACGGCGAATCTCAGTTTGGCTTACTGGGTCTTGCTCATGCCATTGGAGGAGCGTAGACAATTTGCCGAGCTGTGGTCCACTTGTACCTGTGTAGCTTGCTACTTCCAAATCAGGCTCCCCATTGCCGCCTTCATAACGGACAGCCATGTAGAATACCATACGGGCAACGTCTCCTTTTACTTCATCGCGTGGTTCAAATGAATCAGAGTCATAGGAGTTGCTTGGGGCCTCATCAAGTGGGCCACCCCCATTATCGAAATCTAGGTTGCCACGGGATGAGTTGATGGAAACATCTGTTGGGCGTAAGTGGTGAATGTCCGTACCTGCACCCCGGGATGTACCGAAGTCTCCGTGTGATTTCGCCCAAACGTGTTCACGGTTCCACTCATCTACGTAGCCTCCGTTCTCATATTTTGAGATGGAGTTTCCAGAATAGAGGAGCAGGACGTTATTTGCATTTGTAGGGTCTTCATCTGTGTTACGAAGTGCTCCCC
The DNA here is from genome assembly GCF_000425205.1 of Pontibacillus halophilus JSM 076056 = DSM 19796. Classification (GTDB taxonomy): domain Bacteria; phylum Bacillota; class Bacilli; order Bacillales; family BH030062; genus Pontibacillus_A; species Pontibacillus_A halophilus. Next base: position 28,018 of record NZ_AULI01000013.1, read on the forward strand.
ATACATCGCTATAAGAAAGTTCTGTGTGATCATCAATTAAGTTGTGAAGTTCTTGTTTCAAGGCAGATCCAGATAATCCGTCTACTGAGCTGTAGTAGCCGCTCCCTGTGGAAGTTCCATCAGAGGAATCGCCTTCATCGGAAGAATCTCCGCCATTTGAGTTAGACACTTTTTGGATAGAGGATACATATTCCACTCCGTCTCGGCTGAAATAATCATCACGGGTACCGGTGACGACAATCTTCTCGCCGAAGAGGGATGGGTTGTTCATAAGGCCAAATTGGCTTCTGTACTCAGAGTCGAGTTTGACAAGGATCATTTCATTACTATTCGTTTCATTCGAATCGTCTGCTAAAGCGAGGGCATAGTTACTTGAGAAATTACTTTGCTCTACATCGTTCACAGAGGTTGGGACACCAACGATGTACCCTTCTACGGTTACTTTCGTGCCGTTCCACTGGTTCATGGCTTCATTGACTGTCATCGTTGAAGCTGCATGACTTGTTTGTCCGACCATAAGGAAGAATAAAGAACTTAGGACGAACAGGACGATTTTCCTTGTCGCTTTCATGTAAAGAACACTCCTCTTAAAAGTTGTCGGGAACAGGTTAATGATTGTCCCCAATCCTTATCATCGGACAATTTAAAATTTTTTCATGAGATGTTTGTCTGATACTTGAAAATAGTTCGAAATACATATAGAATCAAGTTATGTAATGAAAGTTAACACGGCATGAAAGCATTTGTTCAAAATACAACTTTAGACCCTAGAAAAGTGAGAAAAACTTGTGGAGAATGGAAGTATTCCTCGTTGTTTACAAGGATGCATAATAGGGAACGACATATGAAACTTATATTATCGAAGCCATTCGCTTCTAATCAATGCTAAGGGGAGATTCTTAAGATGAGTTACACGAAGAAGGGTATCAAGCAACTTGTACAAGAAGAGAAAGTCGAATATATCCGCTTAGAGTTTACGGATATGCTAGGAGATACGAAAAACGTTGAGTTACCAATCGAAGAATTAGATGCAGTACTAGAAAATGAAGCTATGTTCGATAGTTCTTCAATCTCTGGATTCTCAGACATCAACGAAAGTGACATGTACCTCTATCCAGACCTCGATACGTGCAAGGTGCTTCCTTCTGCAATGGAAGAAGATCGTATTGTTCGCTTTATCTGTGACATCTACACACCTGATGGCACACCTTTCGAAGGTGACCCACGCTATATCCTGAAGCGCGCTATGCAAGAGGCGAAAGAGATGGGATACGACGTAAACGTTGGACCAGAGCCTGAATTCTTCTTATTCAAGCGCTGCGAAGATGGTTATCCAATTCGCCACTTAAACGACCGTGGTGGATATTTCGATGCTTCTCCTAAAGATAAAGGTGATAAAGTACGTCGCGATATCGTTCGCACATTGAAGGAATTCGGTTTTGAAATGGAAGCTTCTCACCACGAGGTAGCGAAAGGTCAACACGAAATTAACTTCCGTTTTGACGACATGTTAAAGACAGCAGATAACATTCAAGTGTTTAAGAATGTTGTTAAAGATGTAGCAACGAATCATGATTACCATGCGACGTTCATGCCTAAGCCAATTGCGGGTGAGAACGGTTCCGGAATGCACTGCCACCTTTCCCTATTCAAAGATGGTGATAGCGCGTTCCATGATGACGATGCTCATGATGGCATCTCTGAAACAATGAAACACTTTATTGCTGGAATCCTTCACCACGCGAAGGCGATTACGGCAATTACGAATCCGAATGTGAACTCTTACAAGCGTCTCGTGCCAGGTTATGAAGCTCCTGTAAGCATCGCTTGGTCTCACTCCAACCGTAGCTGTATGATCCGTGTTCCAAATACACGCGGAAAAGGAACTCGCTTTGAGGTACGTAACCCAGACCCAACAGCGAACCCATACTTGGCAATTGCTGTTCTAATCCACGCTGGTCTTGATGGAATCAAGAACCAAATGGATGCAGGCGAAGCGGAAACGCGTAACCTATATGAAGTAGAGGATGACAACGTTCCAACGTTGCCTACGAACCTGAAAGAAGCGTTGAAAGCTCTTCAACAGGATGATGTGCTCATGAACGCACTAGGTGACCACACTTCTAAAGTATTTATTGAAGAGAAGGGTGAAGAGTGGACAGAATTCTCCTTACAAGTAAGCGAATGGGAAGTTGAAAGATATATGAGCAAATAAGCTCGGTCTATGAGAACGTTACCTTACATGAATGTAGGGTGACGTTTTCTTTAATTTGAGGTTTTTTTATAAAAAGTGAAACCTATAGGTAGGTAGTCCCGTAGAAAGAATAAGAGAGTAAAAGAGTCCCTACATAAGGGTGATTATTTGACAAAATTGTCTAAAAAATGTACGGTCAAACCGTAGGCATCACGCTTGCGTGATGGTGTTAACTAAAAGGAGTGAAACGATTGGCTATTACATTAGAAAAAGGTCAACGAGTGGATTTAACAAAGGGGAACCCAGGGCTATCGAAAGTGATGGTAGGTCTAGGATGGGACCCTGTGCAAACACAGAAAAATGGGAAAGGTGGCTTACTCGGCTCCCTGTTCGGTGGAGGTAGTAAAGGCCCTGAAATTGACTGTGATGCATCCGTCATTATGCTCCAAGATGATAAATTCGTAGATAAAAGTGACTTAGTCTACTTTGGTAAATTGAAAAGTGATAATGGAAGTGTTCAACATACAGGAGACAACTTGACGGGCGAGGGAGATGGAGATGACGAACAAGTCTTTGTCGATTTGAAAGACGTCCCTCAGAAGTACAATAAACTCGTGTTTGTTGTAAATATTTATGATTGTAAACGTCGTAAGCAAGATTTCGGCATGATTGAGAACGCATTTATCCGTCTTCAGGATACGCAAAAGCGTGATGAAATGCTTCGTTATAATCTATCCGATGACTACTCTGGCCGCACAACATTGATTGCTGGTGAATTGTATCGTCAAGGGAACGAATGGAAGTTCGCAGCTGTAGGTGAAGGCACAACAGATGCCTCTCTAAGCGAAATTGTTCAACGTTACGTTTAATAGTAACTAACCTAACCTTAAGAGCTAGTGTTGGTCTATAAACAATTTGATGCTTCTCGTTACTGGGTGGGGAAAGCGAATCTATCCCCTCCCAAATGGTTCAAAATTTGCCCCTCTAAAGGGACGGTATATTAATAAAGGAGAGATTACCCATGGCAGTAAGCTTACAAAAAGGACAAAAAGTAGATTTAACAAAAGGTAACCCAGGACTTTCGAACATTACAGTAGGACTTGGTTGGGATGTAAATAAATTTGATTCTGGTTCAGATTTCGACTTGGATGCGTCAATCTTCCTTCTAGGTTCAGACGACAAAGTACGTTCAGATAAAGACTTTATCTTCTATAACAACACAGTTGGCGGCGACGGTGCTGTTGAACACACGGGAGATAACCTAACTGGACAAGGTGATGGCGACGATGAACAGGTTAAGATTGATCTTAATTCCGTTCCTCAAGACGTACAAAAGATTTCTTTCACCATTACCATCCACGACGGGGAAGCACGCAACCAAAACTTCGGTCAAGTAAGCAACGCTTTCGTTCGTGTTGTAAACCCAAATAACGATGAAGAATTGATTCGTTATGACCTTGGAGAAGATTTCTCTATTGAAACGGCTGTTGTTGTAGGTGAGCTTTATCGTCACAACGGTGAGTGGAAGTTTAGCGCAGTAGGAAGCGGCTACCAAGGTGGACTAGCTTCTCTTGCAACAGACTTTGGACTAACGGTTGCATAGTATCAACGTATAAATACAGATGGTGTTGCACGTTGCTCCTTAATCAACGTGCTTTTTTTCATAGTTACAGAGAAAGGTAGGAGAATGAGATGGCGATTACGTTATCGAAAGGACAACGAATTGATTTAACGAAAACAAACCCTGGTTTAACGAAGGCGGTTATTGGGCTTGGCTGGGACATTAATCATTACGATGGAGGCAGTAGTTTCGACCTTGATGCGTCTGCATTTCTAGCTGATGAGAGTGGCAACGTTCAGAATGACCAGGAATTTGTCTTCTATAACAATCTTCAAGACCCGTCTGGCGCAGTGGAGCATACTGGTGACAACCGTACAGGTGAAGGAGAAGGCGACGATGAGCAATTAACGGTCAACTTCTCTCAAGTTCCTAGCCATGTAGAGAAGGTTGCAATTACGGTTACCATCCATGATGCTGAAGGGCGTAACCAGAATTTCGGACAAGTAAGCAATGCCTTTGTACGTGTCCTAAATCCAGAGACGAACGAAGAGCTCATTCGCTACGATCTTGGAGAAGATTTCTCTATTGAAACAGCAGTTGTCGTTTGTGAGCTTTATCGTCATAATGGAGAATGGAAGTTTAGCGCAGTAGGAAGCGGCTTTAGTGGAGGTCTAGCTGCCTTATGCCGGAACTTCGGTTTAGAAGTTTAATATAGGAGGCTATTATGGAAATCTTACAAAACATCATAGATACCTACGCCCGCTTCTTTGACTGGGCTATGTGGGGAGAGGTTCTCTCTGATCCAAGAAGCTGGGCGCTTATAGGTACGCTTGTTATCCTTGAGGGCTTGCTTTCAGCCGATAACGCACTCGTGTTAGCTGTTATGGTTAAGCACTTGCCTAAGGAACAGCAAAAGAAGGCGCTCTTCTACGGTCTACTGGGTGCGTATCTCTTCCGGTTCTTAGCCATTGGTGTCGGGACTTATCTTATCAAATTCTGGTGGGTCAAAGTATTCGGTGCCGGATACTTAGCTTGGCTCGCAGTTAAATTCTTCATAGATTACTTCGGTAAGAAGGATGAAGATGAAGAAGAAGCAGTAGGGATTAGCAATAAGAACCTGGCTGTACGTCTCTTTGGTACATTCTGGGGAACGATTGTCATGGTCGAACTTGTAGATATTGCATTCTCTGTCGACAGTATTCTAGCGGCGCTAGGGATTAGTGAACAAATCTGGGTACTGATCCTAGGTGGTATGCTCGGCGTTCTAATGATGCGTGGAGTGGCAGGGGTCTTCTTGAAGCTTCTTGAGAAAGTTCCTGAATTAGAAGTTACCGCCCATGTCATCATCGCGTTTATCGCAGCGAAAATGGGACTGTCCATTGCACATGTTCATATTTCCCATACCGCATTCTTTATCTTTATTATTGGAGCATTCGTAGTGACATTTATTGTGCACTACATGCGGCGAGGCGGAAGGTCGAACGCAGAAACGGCCGCTTCGAAGGATTAAAAATAGGGGGCTCGTCCTCCTTTTTTAATCACATTACATTAGGAGGCCCACTATGAGACATTTTGCTTCGCTATCTGAACTTCAACTCGAAGCACTCTTCTATCAACCACCCACAACACTTACAAAATACTCCCCTAAGCAGGAAATTGCGTATGCATTAGGTGCAACGCTCTACATCCCTGCAACTAAAGACCGTCTCTATGAACGGTTAAATTCTTCCCCTATTCAGGATGCGTCCTCTGTCGTGTTAGATTTAGAAGACGCGATTGGGGATGACGAGGTGAAAGATGCAGAAGACCAACTTCTCCATGAAGTGTGGTCGATTTATCGTTCTACTCACTCAATGGAGCATCTTCCATTTCTCTTTATCCGTGTACGGTCTCATAAGCAGCTTAAACGCATTGCACAGTCGCTCGGAGTCGCGTTGACGACGATTACTGGTTTTGTATTTCCGAAGTTTACGACTTCAAATGGAGAGATGTACCTAGAGGGATTGCAGGAGATTCAGGCTACCTATAACACGCCTTTATATGCCATGCCGATCATCGAAACACCGGAGTTGATTTACAAAGAAAGTCGGATTGAACAAATGACGGCACTTAAGGAGTTACTGGATCGATACCAATCATCTATTTTAAACATTCGTATTGGAGCTACTGATTTGTGTGGGCTATATGGCATTCGTAGAACCACAAACTCTACCATTTATGATATTGGACTCATGAAAGATTTCATCTCAGATTTAACAAACTTCTTTGGTAGAAAAGGGGATGCATACACGATTTCAGGACCGGTCTGGGAATTCTTCCAAAGCAATCGTGTATTGAAGCCTCAAATACGTCAGACTCCATTCCGTCAATCATATGGAGAGACTGGCCTCCATTTGCGCAAGGACATCATCAATGAATATTTAGATGGTCTTATTCAAGAGGTTCTGTTGGACAAGTTGAACGGGCTAACAGGGAAGACCATTATTCACCCAACACATATCGTTCCTGTCAATGCCCTTCAGGTGGTATCAAAGGAAGAATACCTCGATGCGTGTAACATATTGGAGAACAGAGGACGAAACGGCGTCACGAAAAGTCCTTCAGCAAATAAGATGAATGAAATGAAACCTCACCAATACTGGGCTGAGGAGATTATTAAAAAATCAAAAGCTTATGGGGTGTTTCAAGATGGACATACATACGTCAGTCTACTCAAAGAACCAGCTTCCGTATAATGTGCTAGACGACTTGCAAGTAGGGGTATCAGTTGAGCACAACCCTTACGACCTATCAATGGATCAGCTCTTTCAAATGGCAGCCCGCCAAAATAAGAAGCGTGCCTATCTTTTTGTGAGTCCTGTACTCGGAAAGCATATACCAGTATCTCCCTATCGTTCGTTGTTAACAGGGGCGTTGCTTGCTGCTAGATTAACAGAAGTGGTTTATGATGAACCATTTCCACACCGAGATGAACTGATTAGAGCCTTTCAACAAGAGCATGAGGAACAAGTCATCTATAAACAAGTACAGGAAAGTCGTTTTTCTCTACCTGAACGGTCATTATTCATAGGGTTCGCTGAGACTGCCACAGCTCTAGGTCAGTCGGTTTTTGAACATTTCACGAATGCTCGATATGTGCATACGACAAGAGAGGACCTGGTGGGTATTGCCCCTACATTAAATTTCCAAGAGGAGCATTCTCATGCGACCGACCAGCGTTGTTATGGGGAAGAAGAATTTACACATGATGGGCCAGTTGTCCTTGTAGATGATGAAATTACGACGGGCAAGACGGCGTTAAATATCATTCGAACCATGCAGGAAACATATCCACGGAGCACATATGTCGTCTTATCCATTCTAGATTGGCGTTCTGAAGAGCATCAACAGCGGTTCCGTAGCGTGGAGGAAGAGCAAGGTATCACCATACATGAAGTTTCGTTGCTTAAGGGGACGATGGAATCACAGGGAGAAGTGCTACTGTCGAATGAACCCGCATCAGAGAGCATTGATGGAGAAACTTCAGTTCAAGAGATTACAGCACAGCCGTTCAAAGCCTTTCATTCAGATCGGTATGTGCTATCAACCAATGGGGTGGGTGAAGTAAGCGAGCGCCCTTATCTCTCCAATACAGGACGATTTGGACTATCAGAATCGGACCAGCTTGCTCTAGAAGAGGCCGCTGCATCATTTGGACTTTATTTAAGAAATGTACGTAAAGGTAGCAAGACGTTGTGTCTTGGAACTGGTGAATTTATGTATATTCCGATGAAGCTTGCTTCGTATATGGGGGAAGGGGTTCAGTATCAATCGACAACGAGAAGCCCCATTCACTTAGCTGATAAGAAGGGATATGCGGTTCAAGCGAAATTGACCTATAAAAGCCCAGAAGATAGAAGTGTCCAACACTTTCTATACAACATGCACCCCAATCAATATGACGAGGTATTCGTTTTCTTAGAGCGGTCAAGAAGCGAGGAAGAGATGAAGTCTTTCCTCGAAGCCTTAACCTCTACAGGTGTTGAAACGATTCACTTGGTAACCTTTAGCTAGAAAGGAAGAGCTACATGATGAACCAGAATGAAATAAAGCGTATGGGGAGTTATCCAGATGAGGACGTCACCTTTCTATTAAAGAATTTAAATGGGTTAATGAAAGAAGATGACTTAGCCTATCGCGAAAGAGCAATTCAGTCAGGCGTTCATTATTCAGAAATGCTCCCCATTGAGTATGAGCCCTCAGCTGATTATATGAAACTATTCTATGAATCTTTACAAGATTACAAGCAAGAGGTAGCTATTGCTGTAGGGGCGGTTGCCGAACAACTTCTCGAGAAGTGGGGAGGTGCATTTACCATTGTATCGCTAGCACGAGCAGGGACGCCGATTGGAATCTTGGTGAAACGGTACTTACGTGATGTACATCATATCGATGTTCCTCATTATAGTGTCTCTATTATTCGTGATCGTGGTCTTGATGAACAGGCCATTCATCATATTTTAGAGCGTGAAGGGAATAATTCGATTCAATTTGTAGATGGTTGGACTGGAAAAGGCGCAATTACAAAGGAATTAGAGCGGTCTTGTCGTAGATTTAAAGAGGAACAAGGGATTGAACTCGATGATTCGTTGGCGGTCCTAGCCGACCCAGGCCATTGTTCAGACCTGTTTGGTACGCGGGAAGATTACCTAATTCCTAGTGCATGCTTAAACGCAACGGTATCAGGTCTTGTCAGTCGAACGGTGTTAAATGAACAGTATATAGCAGAAGACGAATTTCACGGGGCTAAATACTATGAGCACCTAGAAGCTGAGGACGTGTCAAACGAATTTGTAGACACCATTACAGAGCAGTTCTCATCTGTTGGAGACGCTGTAAAGTACCGGCTTCAAGAAGTTCGACAACAATCCCGTGCGGACTGGGCTGGTTGGAATGAAATCGAAGAAATACAAAAGCAGTTTAACATTGAAGATGTAAATCATATTAAGCCTGGTGTAGGTGAGACGACACGTGTGCTGTTAAGACGAGTACCGTGGAAGATTCTTGTGAAGGACAAGCAGAGTCCTTACTTACATCACGTATTCCAGCTGGCAGAGGAAAAGGGAGTTCCGATTGAAGAGTATAGAGGGATGTCTTATTCATGCTGTGGATTAATCAAGAAAGTGTGAGGCGATGACGTTGATTTTTGCAAGTGACTTAGACCAAACGCTACTATTCTCAGAGCGCACGATGAAAGCGCCAAAAGCAAATGTGTATGTAAGTCCGGTTGAATGGATTGATGGCAAAGAGCAATCTTATATGACCTCGACTTCTTCCAACTTACTAAAGCGAATTCGTGAGGTGGCAACCTTTATTCCTGTCACGACAAGAACGGTTGAACAGTATAAGCGAATTTCCTATATACAAGAGCTCGCTCCTACCTATGCCATTACATCAAATGGGGGGACAATCTTAGTGAATGGGGAACCAGACCGTGAGTGGTCGACTAAGATTGAAACGGAAATCCTTGAACAGTGTGCTCCAGCAGAAAGAATCCTATCAGCGATAGCTTCTGTTGGCAATGGAGACTGGTTGTTACGGCAAAGGCAAGCAGATGGGTTATTCTATTACTTTATCGTTGATGAAGATAAGCTTCCTTATAAGGAACTAGATGCGATTGTGGCTTATGCTTTCGAAGAAGGGTGGACTTTAACACCTCAAGGAAAGAAGATGTACTTAATCCCAAACCCAGTTCGGAAGGAAAGAGCACTTGCTCACGTCTTGGCACAACTAGAGGATTCCTTTCTCGTTACCTCAGGGGATTCTTATCTAGACAAGAATATGCTTAAAATGGCTGACCAAGCTTACATCCCGAGTCAAAGTCAACTGGCAACTCAGCGAGGAGATGTGCGCGGAGTCATCGTGACCGATGAGCCAGGCATTTTCTCAAGTGAACAATTGTTGTTAGATGTGCTCTTAATGGCGCAAACAAACTTAGATGCCCCGTCCATTCTAAGTTCGAAGGCTGCTTGTATCCAATGGGGAATTGATCCTTCTACGTTAAGAAAGAGGCGAGAAGACTTTCCGAAAGGGACCATCCGTAAATTTGGGTCTTCGTACGCCGTAACGGCCAAGGGGATGTATACGGTCTTTGGTGAGCCGCTTATAAGAGACTCATATGAGATAATGAAAGAAGGGGGGAACTCGAAATGAATCCTTCCATTAAACAGATTGCAGCTGTTCCGCTTGAGGATGTACGAGAACGTGAATGGAAAGAGCTCCTACAGAAGCCGTACACGGACCGACATGAAGAACAAGTAAGGGAAGATACGCTTTATATTGGTCAACTCATCATTTCAATCCTTGGTGTGTATGAGGATGAAGATGAGTATATGAATGAGTTGTACGACTTAGCGAATGATGAGGACCTGAAGCTAGAAGTCCTAAGTGAGACGTTAGATAAGCAAATTGAGAATAAGGCTTTTCAAGATTTGCAAGAAATCTGGCGTATTAACCAGCAAGAGCAGCTCTCTGTAAATCGACTTGTGGCTTTCTTGGACGGCAAGCAGTTACTTCCGAAACTATCAGATTCACTTATGAATCGGCATATTCGAATTCAGTTGATTGAAGTATTAAAGCAGTTTCAACGTGTTCATGAGAAAGGGTTGCAAGATGGGGACTTCCGTCGTGTGTTGTTCGACCTTGTGAAGTTCTCGCTCAATCATTTAGAGCCTTGGCTTGAGAGCAACAGTGAAGAAGGATTGTTTCCGCGTGTGCTATGGTATGGGGAAGCGACGAAGAGCCAGAGCTATTTTCTATACTTCTTATATCTAATTGGTGCTGACCTCATCTTCTATCATCCGAACAAGGAAGACATATTTAGTCACGTTAATCTGGAAGTGGACTATTCACTCGTTGAAACATTGCCACAGCAACAAGAACCTACGTCTTTCCCGACAGAGCGGAAGAAGCGAAGTGCTACCGTCGCCTATAAAGCGTCACAAGAAATGGACCGAGTACTCCATCACGATAATTCCATGCTCTACAAGCCTTGGCAATTTCGGCAATATGCCCCCATGTCCATTACGATGAAGACCACGTATGATGAAATTTTTATATTGGGCAAGGAGAAAGCTTTCGTACGTCCTCAGTTCTATGTAGAAGATGGTGTTGTTCATATTCCATCTCTCTTTGCTAAAGTAGTAGGGGTGTCTAATAATCGGGATGAATACTGGTCGCGCATGCAGCAAATGGCCGATTATAACCCGTCTCATGTGGTCAATGAATTTCCGTTCTCAGAAGAAGTGAAAGGGAACTATCGATTTCATTACACCCACTCTCTTAACACTGATGGCACGCTCCAAGCGGAGAAAATGATGTCTGGGAACTTCTGGCGTTATAAACAACTACCTAATGGACTACAGACGGGGATTGCGAAGGCCATTGAACGAATGTGCTCCAATCCACAGCTGTATCCATTGCCAGGTGAGAGTGAGGAAGACGTAAAAATTTATTTATTTCAACAGGCTACGCAGCTGCCAACTGAATTCTTGCAGCTACTTCAGAAATTTGATTACGCTCAGGAAGTTCCGAAACTCGTGCTTTATAATAACGAATTGAACGGCGAAATGTCCCGAGCGGATGCTGCGCGGTTGTTGCTCATGAATGAAGTCGGAGTCGACTTGCTCTTATATAACCCGTCAGGTCACAACGACTTAGAGAGTTATCTGAATGAAGAGCGATTCGATACCCATATGCTAGAGGAAATGTGCTTTGGACTTGATTATAAAGAAAGTTACGGATTGAAAGACCGATTGCGTTCGAAAATTAAACGATTTTTAGGAGAGTGAGTTCATGTCTCAACAAACAACTGATGTTCAGCCAATTGAAGATCAACTGTCAGAAGACAAAGCGAATGAGTTAAAGCAGGAATTGAGAAAGGATCCAGAAGTACAGCGAATTAAAGACACGATTGATGAGCGTCAACAAACGGAATTGCTCTCATTTGGTCAAGAGCCTGCTAATGAAATCTCACAGTTCTCTGACAAAATTTTAGGAACGATGAAGAATTCTAGCATGGAAGACTCCAGCAAGTTGTTGAAACAACTTAGCAAAGTAATGGAGAAGTTCGATAAGAAAGACTTTGAAGAAAACAAAGGGCTATTCAATAAAGTATTTGGTCGTGGTAAGAAGATGATTGAGAAAATCTTCGATAAGTACCAATCACTTGGTGGCGAAATTGAAAAAATTAACGTCGAAATCTCTAAATATAGAGATGAGATGGTGGATAACACCCATAATCTAGAAGACATGTACGAACGGAACTATCAATTTTATTTAGACCTAGAGAAATACATTACTGCAGGACAACTGAAGCAAGAAGAACTTCAGCAACAAATTCAACAGCTTGAAGGGAAGGCTGGAGAAGGTAATCAGCGGGCTTCTATGGAACTCGAAACACTGAAAAATGGTGCTGAACTATTAGACCAACGAGTGTATGACTTACAGATGGCACAAATGGTCGCCTTCCAACAGGCTCCGCAAATTCGTCTTCTGCAGCGCGGGAACACGAAACTCGTGAATAAGATTAACTCTGCCTTTGTTACAACGATTCCAATCTTTAAGACGAGCGTGATTCAAGCTGTCGCAGCGAAAAGGCAAAAGCTTGTGGCTGATAGCATGAGTGAGCTAGACCGAAGAACGAATGAGATGTTGAAGCGAAACGCGCAAAATGTATCAGACCAGAGTCGTCAGATTGCAGAATTGGCTGGCGGACCATCTATTAAAATCGAAACGATTGAAGAATCCTTTAACACGATTGTTCAAGGGATGCAGGATACGAAGGCTATTGAGGACGAGAATACGCGAATTCGAGAAGAAGGACGTAAACGCGTATTAGAGCTTCAGGAAAACTTTAAAAAGAAACACGGGTAAGTTAGAACCCACCCGAGAACGTATCGCGACATGAATAGTGTCGCGATTTTTTTGTATACTTTTGGGTAGGGACGTCATCGTAAAGGAGTTTGAATCATGACAGAGAAGCCTCGAAAAGGTTGGGTGATGAAGCAGCAGTGGAATCATTTGTTGTTTCTTCACTACCCCATTCATCCAGAACACTTACAACCCTTTCTACCAGAATCGTTAACAGTAGACACATTTGAAGGACAGGCTTGGATTGGGATTGTTCCCTTTGAGATGAGTCAGATTCGTTTCAAGGGGCTACCTGTAGTCCCGTTTGTCTCTTCTCTTTATGAACTGAATGTTAGAACGTACGTAACGTACAAAGGAGAGCGTGGGGTATACTTTTTCAGTTTGGATGCGAACCACGTTCTAGGGGTGCAAATTGCCAGGTCAATATTTCACTTACCGTATTTCCGGGCGAAGATGAGAATGGAGAGGATGGGTGAGAAATGGGAGTTCTCGAGTAGGAGGACACATGAGGGGAAGGGTAACCCTGCTTTTCACCTTTCTTATAGTGGTGGAGAGAAGTTACACATTGATGGGAGAAGAACATTAGTAAATTGGTTAACAGAGCGATATTGCTTATTTAATGTTCACAACGGATTTGTGTATAAGGGAAAGATAGATCATAATAAGTGGGAGCTTCGAGAGGGACACTATGAAATTGAGAAGAATGAGCTGTTGCAACCGTTCCAATACACATTTACAGAAGCGCCGATTGCTCACTATTCTGAGGTTCTAGAGTCATATATTTATCCATTTGAGAAAGAAGCGGTCCAAGCAGGGGAATAGCTCCCCTGCTTGTCGTGTTAGTGAGGGGGTGAGGATTCTATGTATTAGATAAAGAAATAAAATAATAGCATTAAAATCGAGCTTCATTGAACCCTTCGATGAACCCATCAATAAGCGCCGCACTTATTCCTACGCTAATCATTCCAATGCCGACATATACGATTTTCTTACGTTTCAGAGCACGACCAATAAAATATAAAGCAATTCCAACGAATAAAACAATGCTAACTAAATTATACATTTCGTAGGACATAAGCCTCCTCCTTCCATAGTGAATTTTACATGTTCTAGTTTATGAGAAGTATAAACAGAGTATTAATTTCATTTTAAACTTTTTTATGGGAAGAGAGAAGTACTGAAAAGTAACAATTGTAAGACTATTATTACGAGAATTTTACAAAGTTTAGGGAAATTGTCTCAAAACCATTGACTTGACACTTCTGGATAGTATAAGCTATACCCATGTTAATAGTTATCTGAAAATTAATAATATTAGCAATGGGAGGGTGCACCATGAGTCGGGTACAAGAGAGAGACCAAGCACCTTTGTTAGAAGTAAGGGGTCTTGAAACTGCGTTCACTATAGAAGGTTCCGATTACAACGCAGTAGACAACGTGAGTTTCTCCGTCAAACCAGGCCAAGTACTTGGTGTGGTTGGGGAATCAGGATGTGGAAAGAGTGTCATGTCGCTTTCCATCATGCAGCTTCTACCTAAGGGCATTGGAAAGATAAAGAATGGAGAAATCATTTTCGACGGGGATGAAATACAGAACTATTCGCCGAAGAGGATGAATAAGATACGAGGGAAAGATATCGGCATGATCTTCCAAGAGCCGATGACTTCATTGAATCCAGTCTTCACCATAGGGTTTCAGCTTGAGGAGGTTCTACATAATCACTTTAAGTTGACGAAACGGGAAGCTAGAGAGAAATCTGTCGCCTTACTAACGGCGGTTGGAATTCCTCGTCCAGATAAAATTGTGGATGAATATCCGCACCAGCTTTCAGGAGGGATGAGACAAAGGGTCATGATTGCGATGGCTATTGCGTGTCAACCAAAGCTTCTGATTGCCGATGAACCGACTACTGCGCTGGACGTTACCGTTCAGGCTCAAATATTAGAATTATTACAAGATGTCCAATCGAAGAATGACATGGCCATTATCTTAATTACGCATGATTTAGGTGTTGTGTCAGAATCGTGTGATGAAGTGATTGTCATGTATGCAGGAAAGATTGTTGAGCGTACTGAAGTGAGGAAATTGTTCACAGAACCGCTTCATCCGTATACCGAGCTATTAATCGGAGCAGTTCCTAAAATGAATGAATCCATTGAAGTGTTGGATTCGATTGAGGGGATTGTGCCGTCCTTAAGCAATATGCCTAAGGTTGGGTGCCGTTTCGCAGGAAGGTGTCCAAAAGCAATGGCTGAGTGCACCGAAATTACCCCACAGCTAGCAGAAAATACAGAGGGGCATGAAGTCGCTTGTTTGTTGTATGAGACAAGCCGCCCGCAAGAGAGGGTTGTAAGATGAGTATACCCGCTAATGAAGCCAAATATGCACAAAATCTATTAGAAGTTGAAAATCTGAAAATGCATTTCCCCGTAAAAGGTGGATTCTTTCGGAAACAGATTGGAGCCGTAAAGGCAGTTGATGGCGTAAGCTTCTTCATTAAAAAAGGAGAAACCCTAGGGCTGGTAGGAGAGTCAGGGTGTGGCAAATCAACAACCGGACGTTCCATTCTAAGGCTGTTGAAGCCAACTGAAGGAAAATTGACATTCGACGGGGATGATATTACGGAGGTTACTGGACGTCGCTTACGCGAAATTCGGAAAGAACTCCAGATGATCTTCCAAGACCCATACGCATCGCTAAATCCAATGCAGATGGTTGGGGACATCGTGGCTGAACCCATTAAGAACTACTACAACAACCGGTCTAAGAAAGAGCTTCGCTCGGAAGTAATGGACTTGCTTAACAAAGTTGGTCTCCCTGAAGATGCGTATTACAAATACGCTCATGAGTTCTCAGGTGGTCAGCGACAACGAATTGGAATTGCACGTGCACTTGCATTGCGACCAAAGCTAATTATTGCAGACGAACCTGTATCCGCCTTAGACGTATCCGTTCAATCTCAAGTGTTAAATCTACTAAACGAACTACAAGACGAATTCGACTTAACGTACCTGTTTATCGCCCATGACTTAAGTGTTGTGAAACATATGAGTGATCGCATTGGCGTTATGTACCTCGGGAACTTAGTCGAAATTGCTGATAAACACTCAATCTACGACGACCCACTACACCCATACACACAAGCCCTAATTTCAGCCGTACCGGATGTAGATTCCTACGGAAAAAAGAAAGAACGAATTGTCTTGGAGGGAGACGTACCGAGTCCTGAGAATCCTCCAACAGGTTGCCCGTTCCACACACGTTGCCCTAAGGCGATGGAGTCTTGTTCAAGCATTAAACCTCAGCTTAAGGAGGTGAAGCCTGGACAACATGTTGCCTGTCTACTTTATGAAAACGAGGGTCTAACAAATTAAAACACATAGGGGGTATTCGATCTCATGAAGAAGAATCGATGGTTATTGCTTTTCGCTATGCTACTTACGTTATCACTATTTCTAGCTGCATGTAATTCTGAAGAGTCCTCAGGTAATGAGGAAGAGGGTAAAGATGAGGAAACAACTGAAGAAGGTACAGAAGGTGAAGGGGAAGAAGCAACAGATGGAGAAGCTCCTCAGGGTGGTACTTTAACATTCGGCCTTGATGCAACTCCTGAAGGACTTCTTGATTATGCCTTCTATGGTATTCAAACAGATGATCAAATTCTTCAATTTATCCAAGAGAACTTGATTGAGTTTGATGAAGAGTTGAATCCAATCCCGAATATTGCAGACTGGACAACTGAAGACAATAAGGTGTTTACATTTACGTTTGAAGAAGGCGTAAAATGGCACACTGGCGAAGAGCTAACAGTTAATGACTGGGTATTCGCACTTGAAACAATTGCTCATCCAGACTACGATGGTCCGCGTTATACAAACGTAAAAACAATTGAAGGTGCAGAGGCATTCCATAATGGAGAAGCTGATACGATTTCTGGACTTGAAGTTGTAAGTGACTACGAAATTAAAGTAACGTTTGATAAAGCACGCGTGAACAACCTGGTTAACCTTTGGACATATCCAATGAACAAAGCACAATTTGAAGGTATTGAAGTAGCGGATATGTCAGGTTCTGAAATGGTTCGTCAAACTCCTGTAGGAACAGGTCCATTTAAAGTAGAAGAAATCGTTCCAGGTGAATCTTACAAACTAACTGCATTTGAAGATTACCGTCTAGGTAAACCAAATCTAGATCAAGTCATCATTAAAGTACTAGACAGCACAGCTGTTACAGGTGCTCTACAGAACGATGAAATTGATGTTCTTGGTAGCGTACACCCAACAGTTGGTAAAGATGTAGAGGCAATGGAGAATGTATCGCTTGAGACTTATCCTGGCCTTTCCTATTACTATGTTGGTTTCAAACTTGGTAAATTCGATAATGAGCAACAAAAAGTTGTTGAGCAAAAAGACAAATATGGCGATAAACAATTACGCCAAGCAATGGCTTATGCAATTGACCGCGAAGCTTGGATTGAAGCCTTCTTCCAAGGTTACGGTACACCAGTTAACCGTCCGGTACCAACTTCTCACTGGATTGCAGCTGACAACGCTGACTTGAACACATATGAGTACGATCCTGAGAAAGCAATGAGTCTTCTTGATGAAGCGGGTTACGTGGATGTTGATGATGATGGCTTCCGTGAAGATCCAAATGGTGAAGATTTCGTGGTAGACTTCTCTCACTATGCAACATCAAACCCTACGTTTGAGTCTCGTGCTAAAGCACTAACTCAGTACTGGAACGACATTGGCCTTGAAACTTCTCTAGAAATGGTAGAGGTTAACCTTTACTACGATATGCTAGAGTCTGATGCTGAAGAGATTGAAACATTCTTCGGTGGTTGGGGTTACGGCGCAGATCCAGATCCATCTGGTCTTTGGAAATCTGATGTACTTTGGAACTACCCTCGTTGGGTAAGCGAAGAGTCTGACAAACTTCTAGATGACGCGCTTGATATTGAAATCGTTGGTGATGATAAAGAGAAGCGTAAAGAGCTTTATGTTGAGTGGCAGCAGCTTGTAAACGAAGAGCTTCCAATGATCTTCATTGCTGAACTTCAAGAGCTATCTGGAGTGAACAACCGTGTTGGTGGAATCAGCTTTGACGTTACTGGCCACAACAACCCAATGGAATGGTACATCAAAGAATAATCTTCCTGATTGTTTCACTGGATAAGGAGAATGCATATGTTGAAATACACACTTCGTAGATTACTAGGAATGATTCCTATGTTGCTCCTTACCTCTATCGTTGTGTTTTCCCTGGCAATGCTTATGCCAGGGGATCCCTTCGGTGGGGAAATTGACCCGAACAATACAGATCCAGAGTATATCGAAGAAATGCGTGAAAAGCTTGGTTATAACGACCCAATTCACGTACAGTATTTTCGCTGGATTGGTAATTTCGTTCAAGGTGAATTTGGAGAATCTACTCGACTTAAGATGGATGTTTCTCAAATTATAGCCGAGCGTATGCCAAACACGCTAATGCTTGGAATTAGTTCATTACTTATTACGTACATGCTTGCTTTTGCAATGGGGATTTATGCTGGAAGAAAGCCTTATACAATTGGGGATCATACGATTGGTGGAGTGAACTATTTCTTCTTAGCTGTACCTTCTTACATTGCAGGGGTGTTCGCAATTTATTTCTTTAGTTTTAAACTTGGCTGGTTCCCATTCAGTGGCTCAGTTGATATTACAGTCGAGAAGGGAACACTTGCATTTTACTTAAGTAAGATCAATCACGTCTTTTTACCGGCGCTCGTACTAGGTGCCTTGAGTACTGCACAGTACACACAATTCTTACGTAATGACATTATTAATAATAGTCAAAAAGATTACGTACGAACGGCTCGTGCCAAAGGAACGCCTGAGAGTCGCATTTACAACTCTCATATTCTACGAAATTCCATCATCCCAATTGTAACGTTTCTAGGCTTTGATATCGTTACGCTTGTGAATGGTGCCATTATTACAGAAAGCATCTTTACGTATCCTGGAATTGGACAACTGTTCTTAGATTCCATTGGAAGTCGTGATTATCCAGTAATGATGACGCTTGTCATGATGTTCTCATTACTTGTTCTTGTCGGAAATATGATTGCGGATCTTCTGTATGGCATTGTAGACCCAAGGATACGAGTGGACTAAGAGGGGGAATAGAGAATGGAACTATCAACTAAAAATCAGACTCACACAGCTTCCTCTAAGCCGAAAAAGAGCAAGTCTCCCTGGGCTATTGCCAGAAGGAAGTTCTTTCATAACAAGCTTGCGATGACGAGTTTAATTTTCTTGTTAGTCGTTTCAATCTTGTCGTTTCTAGCTCCTTATATTACAACGACAGACATTAGTCGAGTTAATATTGGTCAGATGTCACTTTCACCTTCTAGTGATCATTGGTTAGGGACAGATAAGAGTGGACGAGATGTCTTCACCCGTTTGCTTTACGGTGGACGAGTATCTCTTTACGTCGGAATTGCCTCAACGGCCTTAATTATGCTGTTTGGGATATCTGTTGGAGCCATTGCCGGCTATTATGGAGGGCTCATTGATACCTTGCTTATGCGCTTCACAGATTTCATACTGAACCTACCGTTTTTAGTATTTGCGATTGTAATCAATGCCATTTTCTTTGGTAAAGTAGAAGGTACGTGGCTACTTATTCTTGTGCTAAGTGTACTGGGGTGGGGAGGCGTCGCGCGTCTTGTCCGAAGCAAGTTCTTAGCAGAGAAAGAGAATGAGTACATTTTAGCTGCGGTATCCATTGGTACGAAGCCTTCTAAAATTATCATGAAGCATCTATTGCCGAACGTATTAAGTACAATCATTGTACAAATTACGGTGTTGTTCGCGGTCATGATATCGGCAGAATCTGCATTGAGCTATCTCGGTTTTGGTGTACCTCAAGAAGTCCCAAGTTGGGGCAACATGTTGTCTGCATCTCAAGAAGCAGACGTATTGCAAAGAATGCCGTGGATTTGGATTCCGCCAGCAATCGTATTAACGGTCACAATCTTATCCATCAACTTTATTGGTGAGGGAATTAAAGATGCGTTGAATCCTAAATCTTATAGATAGAAGGTAGCCAATATGGGGTTGTAGCCCCACCTCCCATTGTGGAGACTAGCCTAGTCTAGTCTCCTTTTTTTATTGTTCTGTTAAATGGGAGTATTTTCACGGTTAGATTGGAGATGAGTGCAAAATAATGATATACTAAGGACACTTAAACTATACGATTATATGGAGGCACTATGCTGACATTTGAAGAGAAACTAAACATAATGGATTCATTTCCTGAACTTACCCGCAACAATGTGTCACTTGGACGCGTTAATTATCAATACGAAGATAGCGCGATTGATAAGAAGAACGTAGTTTATCATCTACACCCGAACGGCAATGGGTATGTCTATGCTGAATATGTGGTCGGTTACGACACAGACGACCGAGGCTTTGTGAATATTCGCGACTACTCTGAGGCAGAACTACGCAGAGTGGTAGAACTTGCAATCGATTCGTTATCTCCTATAGCAGATGAAGAAACGAAAGAATTCTGGGCGAATGAAGAAGGCGAAGTGCTAACACTCATTTACGAAAGTCATTTGGATACTTGGAATATTTACGCAGACGATATGCTTGATGGTACGTTCCATACGTATAACGCAGCGATTGAGTATTTAGATGAAGAAGGCTTTAGAGACAGACAATAACTGTGAAGCTGGTCCTATAGGGACCGGCTTCTTTTTTTGGCCTTTTGCATAACTCCAACTTTTCAACAAACAATGTATGTGAAGATGTCATTGGAAGAGGAGTTTGTGAGTATGGATCGTGCGAAAGAGGCAATTAGTACAATTTCTGATTTCATTTGGGGATTTCCACTTATCTTTCTGTTTCTTACTGCGGGGGTCTACATAACCATACGATTACGATTTCTCCCGTTCTTACATGCACGGCTCGTATTTGGAAAGACGATTGGAACCATTTTCTCTAAAGAGAAGAAGAAGGTAGATGGGGTAAGCCCGTTTCAGACATTCACCTCTGCATTGTCCGCTACGGCAGGGGCTACAAATATTGTAGGAGTACCAGTTGCGGTGGCATTCGGAGGCCCTGGGGCTATCTTCTGGATGTGGATTGTGGCACTAGTGGGTATGACGACAATGTATTGTGAAATCATCCTCGGAATGAAATACCGTGAGAAAGACCGGAATGGAGAGTGGGTAGGAGGGCCGAAGTATTATTTATCGAAGGGGCTTGGGTGGAAGAAACTTGGTTGGTTCTATTCCTTTGGCTTGATGATTGAAGTCATTCCGAGCGTTATGGTTCAGACGAACTCAGTTTCGACAAGTGTAGAGACGGATTTTGGATTTAGTCCGCTTATTTCAGGACTGATTGTCGCCCTTGTGACTGCGCTGGTGATCTGGGGAGGTATTAAGCGAATTGGAAAGTTGAGCTCCATTTTCCTTCCGATTTTTGTTTTGATTTATGTGGGATTAACGCTTTGGGTGATTGGGATTAACTATAAGGAAATTGATGATGCGATTAAGCTGATTGTTGGGAACGCATTCACTCCTGCCGCATCTGTAGGGGTCTTTGGCGGAGCTGCTGTTGTTCAAACAATTAGGTGGGGATTGGCAAGAGGGCTTTATACAAGTGAGGCTGGTATGGGATCATCGTCCATTGCATATGCGGAGGCGGACATGGACCAGCCTGTCGAGCTTTCTTTCTGGGGAATCATTGCCGTGTTCATTGATACGCTTGTCATTTGTACATTAACAGGAATTACGATTGTTGTGACAGGTGTATGGAGCAAGGTGGAGAAAGAGGATGCAGCATCGATGGTAGCCGAGGCCTTCAAGCCGGTATTCGGCGAGACATTGAGTGCGACTATTCTAGCCATTCTTCTGTTCTTCTTTGTTATTGCAACTGTCGGGGTCATTATCTTCTTTGGAGAACGTCAAGCGGAGATCTTATTTGGCCGTCGAGTAAAGTGGTTGATGCGATTCATCTATTTACTTGCAATCGTTCTTGGGGCAGTGGGAGGATTGAAGATTGTGTGGGAGTTTCTCGACTTAATTCTTGCGATGATTGTTATCCCGAATATTATCGGAGTCGTATTACTCACAGGGAAAGCGAAAGAAATAACAGACGACTATTTACGGAATAAAAAAGGAAAATAATCCGCATAGTTTCATGGAGGATAGGCAAGCTATCCATAATCAACCAAAAGGAGCGATATCTACCATGAAACATTTGCTGGCACCGTTGTTTGTGTTAGGGCTGATGATGATGGTTCTCTTGCCTAACCAGGCAGAGGCTCAAGATACGGATGCATATACTGTAAAGCCTGGGGACACATTATGGATTATTTCTCAAAAGTATAAAATTGGTTTGTCTGAAATTATTGATGCAAACCCTCAGTTCTCTAACCCAGACCTGATTTATCCTGGTGATCGTGTAACGATTCCACTAAAGCAAGATATTAAAGCAATTGAACGGGAAGTCATTCGATTGACAAATGAAGAACGAGCGAAGCAAGGTCTGTCTACATTACAGGCTGATTGGGAAGTATCTCGTGTTGCTCGCTATAAGTCACGTGATATGAGGGACCAGAATTATTTCTCTCACCAATCTCCAACCTTTGGTTCACCGTTCGATATGATGAAAGATTTTAATGTGTCTTATACAAGAGCCGCTGAAAACATTGCTGCTGGTCAAACTACAGCTCAATCTGTCGTAGATTCCTGGATGAATAGCGCTGGGCATCGTAAGAATATACTTGACCCGAATCTCACGTACATTGGTGTAGGCTATGCCAAGGGCGGAAGTTATGGACACTACTGGACCCAAATGTTTATCACGAAATAACCGTTAAGAAGCAGCGTGTACAAACGCTAGTCAGATTGTCGATAACATTCTCGACGGTCTGGCTTTTTTATTTGGAGGGGCTCATGAGGCTGGGGTGAGTATATGGAAATAGTTTCTATACATGTCGAATGTTCTATGTATTTCTACGCCTCATTCCTAATTTATAGTTCGAGTGGAAAGTCGAAATTAGGGAAAAGTAAAGGTTGTACAACTAAAACGTTAATTTGTTAATATTCCCTTAAAAAATTTTTAATAAACCTAGAGTATGTCATAATCCCTTATATATCATGGGATTTGGGCAATTAGATGTAATTGTAACACACTCATTTGGGGTTATTAGTAGTTGCATGATGTCAGACGACTTGGTAAAATTCTAGAGGAGACAGTCATGAAAGCACTTTCATAAAAGGCTTGGAATCATGACATAAAATAAACGTGTAAGAGGTAGAGGAGGAGCTCAACGGATGGACATCTTGATAGGCTTGCTATCGATCCTGGTCGTATTTGGGATCGGATTTTTAATGTCGAATGACCGCCCTAATATTAATTATCGTGGTCTCGGAGTCATGATTGGTCTGCAATTCTTGCTGACTTTTGTTCTATTCAATACGGATATTGGACAAACAATCATACTAAAGATTTCGGATATGTTCAACTTCCTGATTGCTAGAGGTTCATATGGGGTTAACTTTGTTGTTGGTGGAATACAGCTTGGAGAGAATGGAACATTTATCTTTAACGTTCTATTAATTATTATCTTCTTCTCCACATTGCTTTCCATTCTGACGTACCTTAAGATTTTGCCATTTATCATTAAATATTTAGGTGCGTTCCTTTCTAAATTAACTGGAATGCCTAAGGTTGAATCATTTAACGCTGTTAACAGTATCTTCTTTGGTCAATCAGAAGCACTAATTGCAATTAAGTCCCAATTTAAGCAATTAGACAATAACCGATTATTTGTCGTTAGTGCATCAGCAATGGGGTCTGTTGCTGCTTCAATCGTCGGAGGGTATATGGGTCTAATCCCACCAGAATATGTCCTTGTCGCGTTGCCATTGAACATGTTCAGTGCGCTGATTGTAAGTTCTTTAATTGCGCCGGTTAAAGTATCTAAAGAAGAAGACGAAGTTGAAATTCAAGATGTTTCAAACGCAAATAGTCTGTTTGAGGCAATGGGAAATGGAGCACTAGATGGTGGTAAAATTGCATTAATTGTAGCCGCGATGCTAATTGCTTTCCTTGCGACTCTTGATTTAGTGAATAATTTAATTTCTCTCGTAGCTTCTGGCTTAACTTTACAACAAATGCTTGGTTACATTTTCTATCCATTCGTATGGTTAATGGGTGTTCCTGCTGATGAAGTAGTTGACGCTGGTAGTATCATGGGTGCGAAATTAATTACAAACGAATTTGCAGCAATGCAATTGTTTACAGCTGAAAATGGTCTAATGAGTTATGCTTCCGAGAAGACAATTGGAATTGTATCTGTCTTCCTAACAAGCTTTGCGAACTTCTCCTCAATCGGAATTATCGCAGGTACAGTTCAAGGAATCGACCCAGAGAAAGGTTCTACCGTCTCTAAATTCGGTCTGAAACTTCTAGTTGCAACTACATTAGCTTCCATGCTTTCCGCAACAATTGCTGGTATCTTCTTAACCTTCTAATATAAAGCCTGAAATGGTCGTGCAGCCCATTTCAGGCTTTTTTTATGTGTTTAGTCTCTTCAAAGAAATGGAATAAACAGTATAGAGCCACCATTCTTTAAAGGGAGTGTAGACAATAATGACGAAAGAATACCAATTATACATGAACGGCGAATGGACATCATCAAGCGAAACGGTTGATGTGTATGACAAATATTCAAAGGATGTGCATGCTACCATTTCGAAGGCTGGTGAAGAAGAGGTAGAGCGTGCGATTACAAGCGCCTATGAGGCTTTTCATAACACTGACTTCCCGCCGTACGAACGTTACAAAGTGCTTCATCGTGTAAGTGAACTCTTGCAAGAGAAGAAAGAAGAATTAGCTCAAATCATTACAGCAGAAGCGGGTAAGCCGATTAAGCAGGCAAGAACGGAGATTGACCGTGCAACTCAGACGTTTGAGCTCTCTGCTGAGGAAGCGAAGCGCATTACAGGCGAAGGAGTGCCTGTAGAAGCAGCGCCGGGATCTGAGAATCGACTCGCATTTACAATTCGAGTCCCGGTAGGGGTAGTTGGCGCTATTAGTCCGTTTAACTTCCCGGTAAATTTAGTTGCACATAAGATTGCCCCAGCTATCGCGGCAGGGAACTCAGTCGTACTGAAACCAGCCAGCAGAACTCCAGTTTCGTCCTTGAAACTAGCTGAGCTGTTTCACGAAGCAGGCTTGCCGAAAGGGTTTCTAAATGTAGTCGTTGGGTCAGGGTCAGTAGTTGGAAATCAAATGATGCAGGATGAACGTGTAAACCTATATACGTTTACAGGTAGTGCTGAAGTAGGGCTGAAGCTTAAGCAGAACACAGGCTTAAATAAGCTTGTACTAGAATTAGGGAACAATTCTCCAGTCATCATTGATAAATACGCGGACGTGAAGAAGGCAGCAGAAACTACTGCCCAGAAGGCATTCGCGTATGCAGGTCAGGTCTGTATCTCTGTTCAGCGTATGTATGTTCATGAAGAAGTCATGAACGAGTTCAAAGAGCATTTCATTGAAGCGACTAAATCACTCGTTGTTGGCAACCCGTACGATGATAAGACGGACGTAGGCCCGATGATTAGTGAAGAAGAAGCGAAACGTGCTGAAGAATGGATCTCTGAAGCGAAAGAAGCTGGTGCTACAATTGTCCATGGCGGGACGCGGAATGGGGCACAGTTTGAGCCAACGATTCTTACGGACGTGGACCAGTCCATGAAGGTTGTGTGTGAAGAAATCTTTGCACCAGTTGTAACGATGATGACATTCAATGATTTAGACCGTGTCATTGACGAGGTGAATCAGTCTAATTATGGACTACAGGGTGGCATCTTTACGAAGGACCTTAATCGTGCCTACAAAGCCGCTCGTAAAGTCGAAGTAGGCGGCTTCATGATTAATGATGCATCCCAGTACCGTGTAGATCTCATGCCCTATGGTGGTGTGAAAAATAGTGGTTGGGGGAAAGAAGGACCGAAGTACTCCATTGAAGAGATGACAGAAGAGCGTCTTGTCGTCATGAATCTAGAATAGATAGTAGAAAGAAGACCCGAACGCCGTTGTTAGCGTTCGGGTCTTCTTTCATTATTGCGATAATCCTTCTTTAATCGTCTTAATATTCCATTCCATCATATCGATGTAAGTATCGCCATCTTCACCTGGTTCTGCTAGTGAATCTGTAAAGACTTCTCCCATGATTGGAACATCTGTCTCTGCAGATACAGCCTCCATACTACGACCATCAATACTTGTTTCTAGGAATAGACCTGTAATGTCCTTCTCGTTAATGATATCAACAATACGGGTGATTTGTTCAGGAGTTCCTTGGTTCTCTTGGTTAATTTCCCAAATATACTCAGCTTGGAAGCCATAAGCCTCACTAAAGTATTTGAACGCTCCTTCGCTTGTGACAAGTACACGCTCTTCTTCAGGGATTTCATTGTATTCAGCGACAGCTTTATCATGGAGCTCTTGAAGCTTTGCGATATACTCTTCTGCGTTCTTCTCGTAAACTTCCTTATTCTCAGGGTCAGCTTCGATTAGTCCATCTCTTGCATTTTCTGCGTATTTAATTCCGTTACGGATGTCCAACCAAGCGTGTGGGTCTTCTTCGCCTTCTTTGCCTTCCGTTGTGAGGTACATGGCTTCTACGCCTTCGCTCATTAGGAATACAGGTGCATCATCGCCTGATTTCCCTGCAGTCTCCATGAGTTTGTTAAACCACGAGTTGCCTGCTTCTAAATTCAGCCCATTGTAGAATACAGCATCGGCATCGGTAGTTTTCTGGACGTCTTCAGGGAGTGGGTCGTACTCGTGTGGATTCGATCCAATCGGTGCAAGGCTATGAATCTCGACTTTGTCTCCGCCAACGTTCTTCACAATGTCATAAATGATGGAGTAAGTGGTGACAACTTGTACTTTACCGTTATCCTCTTTCGAATCCCCACTAGCATCATCCCCGCTACAAGCAGCAAGTAGTATTACTGTGAATAGTGCGGCTGTAAATAAAAATAGTTTCTTCTTAAGCATGTTAAATGCCCCCTTTATGGTGTAATTCGTTCTAGCTTATAGGAGTGAAGCGCGTTTCTTGCGTACTCGCATTGCCTTCCAAAGTAACCCGTGTTTTGGAGAGAAGAGGAAGACAAGAGCGAAAATGGCTGTTGCAGCAATTACGATGGTTGCCCCAGAAGCTAAATTATACGTAAAGCTAAAGTACAACCCGATAATTGATGACAGGACGCCAATTCCAGCTGAAAGGAAAATCATTATGGACAGACGTTCTGTTAGTAGGTAAGCAGCCGCTGCTGGGGTAATTAGCATGGCTACCACTAACACAATTCCTACCGTCTGTAGGGAAGCGACGGTTACCATCGTTAAGAGTGTCATAAGGAAATAGTGGATGACACGTACAGGCAGTCCATAAGCAGCTCCCATCGTCTCATCGAACGAGGTGACTAAGAGTTCTTTGTAGAATAAATAAACGGCTGCTAAGACGAACAAGCCAATGCCGAGTGTAATCCACATGTCGGAAGCCCGCACCGCGAGTACGTTTCCGAATAAGATGTGGTAAAGATCGGTACTACTCTTTAGCATCGTAATGATGATAATTCCGGCTGCAAAGGCAGCGGTGAACATGATTCCGATGGATGTATCATGTTTAATACGACTATTTTGGCTGACAAAGCCAATTGCAATGGCCGTTAATACGCCGGTAAACACGGCTCCGAAGAAGAAGTTAATTCCAAGCACATAGGAGATGGCAACTCCAGGTAGGACTGCGTGAGAGATTGCGTCTCCCATTAAAGCCATTCCTCTTAAGATGATGAAACAGCCAATGACTCCGCAAATAATGCCGACCATAATGGACGTTAATAACGCCTTTTGCAGGAAGCCGTACTGCATCACCGCTTCAATGAAATCCATTTGTTACACCTCCATCTCTTTCATAAAGGCAAATTGTCCTTTATACGCTCGTTCCATTACTTCAGTTTGGAATACCTGACTCACTGGACCGAAGCTAATTAGTTCTTTATTTAATAAGATGAGCTCATTAAAGTAATCATTTGCCTTGCTTAAATCATGGTGAACGACAATCACGGTCTTCCCTTGAGAGCACAGTTCCTTTAAGATCTTCACAATTGTCTCTTCGCTCGACACATCAACTCCGACGAACGGTTCGTCTAGGAAGAAGAGTTCTGCATTTTGAGCTAGGGCTCTCGCTAGAAAGACGCGTTGTTGTTGTCCTCCTGAAAGTTCTCCGATTTGTCTTTTGCTATACTCTTCCATTCCGACTCGTTTAAGGCACTCGTATGCCCACTCTTTTTCCGCCTTGCCTGGTCGGCGAAACAGTTTCAAGCTTGGATACGTACCGAGGAGAACGGTGTCGAGTACGGTGATGGGGAAATCCCAATCTATATCGTTCCGTTGTGGTACATACGCGATTTTCGTTCGGACTTCTTTCACAGTTTTCCCGAGTACCTTGACTTCCCCTTTATCTTTAGGAATCAGGTTTAGCAGGGCTTTAATAAATGTAGATTTGCCGGCTCCATTAGGTCCGATGATGCCGACTAAGTTTCCAGGGTTAACGGACAAGCTGACATTCTTGACCGCTTCCGTACCGTAATACGATACATGTAGATCTCGAATCGAGATGGCTGAATGCTTCATAACCGTTCCTCCTTCTATGTTCATCATTCACCTTCTGAGGAAGTCTCCATTAGGTGATGGAATGGTTTCATTTCATGGGCATACGCTCACATGGTTACTATACGTGTGTATCTAACAAAGGGTGACTACCCTATAATATTCCCTAGAACAATCTTTTAGGATAAAAACAATAGTTTTGCCTTAATGCAACTTTAATGCGAATGATAAACATTGTCAATATTAAAGCATGAGAATTTACAAAGGAACATAAAAAGCCGATTGCTACTTGGCGTAGCAATCGGCTTTACTGTTAAAGGGATTGTTGTATAGGTTCATTTTCTGTTCGTTTCTGATTTAGTCGATACATAAGAGCCACAGCACCGGCTGCGAGTCCGATGATTAAGCCCATCCAGTATCCATAGGGTCCGAGTTCTGTATAGTTAGCGAATAGGTACCCACTTGGCAACCCAATCACCCAATAGGACACGAGGGCCATAAAGAACGTAATGTTAACGTCTTTATAACCGCGGAGAGCGCCTTGAATAGGGGCGCCGAATGCGTCTGACAGCTGAAAGAATATCGCATAGAACAAGAAATAGGTGGTTTGTTCAATCACAGCTGGAGTATTGGAATAGAGGCTAGCCACTTTATAATCAAAGGTATAAATGATGAGACCGCCAATGGCAGCCATAATGACGGCTAGGCCAATGCCAAGGTAGCTGTATACTTTCGCATCTTTAAACCGCTTCGCTCCTACTTCAAATCCGACCGCAATGGTAAGCGTCATGGAGATGCTTAATGGAATCATATAAATAAAGGATGCAAAATTCATGGCAGCCTGGTGAGCTGCAATGGTTGTTGTATCATACGTACTCATAAAGAGGGTTACAGCAGCGAAGATACTTGTTTCAAAGAAAATGGCAAATCCAATTGGTATTCCGATTTTCAGTTGTTCCTTCCAAGTAGGCCAATTTGGCTTCTCCCATCCTTTTAGGATGGAGAAGGATGCGAACGGACGGAATTTAGCGATAATGAGAATTGCGATGAGTGCCGCAATCCAATAGGTTAAGGAAGATGCTATCCCTGCCCCAATTCCGCCCATGGCAGGAAAACCGAATTTCCCGAAGATAAACACATAGTTAAACGCTAGGTTAAACGGAAGTGTAATCAGTGTAATCAGCATAGTAACGCGTGTATGCCCAAGTGCATCTACAAAGCTATGAAGTAAGTTGTAGATAAACAAAGGGATAATTCCAGTACCTAAAGCGAGTAGATAGTATTTGGCTACACGGCGCACCTTCTCCTCAAGATCCATAAGCGATAAAATAGGGTCTACAAGAAAGAAGCCGACGATACACAGCAACACGGCTAAGATGAAAGACAGATAAACCCCTTGACGAACGACGTAGGATACGTGGTTGTTTTGTTTCGCACCAGTCAACTGTGCGACAATAGGAGCAATGGCTAGCATAATGCCATTAATCCCTGTGAAGATGGGCACCCATAAGCTTGACCCGATTGCGACGCCTGCAAGGTCTTCTTTACTTACCTGACCAGTCATGATGGTGTCGAAGAAATTCATGGAATACATGCCGAGCTGGGTGATGAGAATGGGATATAATAGTAAGAGAAACAGCTTAATTTTTTGTTTCAACGTATGAGTTTTGTACATGAAGCTCTTCCTTTTCATTCCGAATTCTTTTACGATAAGAGGGATTATAGCACAATTGTACGGTTTCATATACCATATATTGAAAATGCACGAACGAACAGAAAGGGAGTTCACAACATGAGTGAAAAACGAATTCTATTTACCGGAGGCGGGACAGCCGGTCATGTCATTGTAAACTTAGCACTCATCCCCGTCTTTCAGAAGGAAGGATGGACGGTTGATTACATAGGTTCTTATAACGGAATTGAGCGGAACTTAATTGAACCATTGGAAGGGGTGACGTATCACGCCATTTCTACAGGTAAATTGCGTCGTTACTTCTCTAAAGACAACTTTAAAGACCCATTTAAAGTATTGAAAGGAACAGGCCAGGCGCTCAACATCATTCGAAAGCGGAAGCCTCACGTCATCTTCTCTAAGGGAGGCTTTGTATCGGTCCCTGTTGTCGCAGCTGCTCGTATGAGTCGAGTGCCATCCATTATTCACGAGTCTGACTACACGCCTGGTTTAGCCAACAAATTGGCTATGCCTTTCGCGAAGCGGGTGCTTGGTACGTTCCCAGAATCGATGCCGCACCTTCCAGAGAAGAAGCGTGAACTTGTAGGAGCCGTTGTTCGGGGTGAGTTGTTCCAAGGAAGTGAGCAGAAGGGACTGAACCTTTGTGGCTTTACGAGAACGAAACCTGTCATGCTTGTCATGGGAGGGAGTATGGGATCAAAGCGCATTAACGATGCGGTTCGCGATAACCTAGATGAATTGCTGAACGAGTTCCAAATTGTGCACCTTTGCGGAAAAGGGAACAAAGACGAATCAATTCACCGTCATGGCTACGCCCAGTTCGAGTACGTTAACGATGAATTAAATGACCTTTTCGCGATTACAGACTTTGTCGTGTCACGTGCTGGGGCGAATTCAATCTTTGAGTTCTTGGCGCTTAAGAAGCCGATGCTTCTCATCCCGCTTTCAAGAAAAGCAAGTCGAGGAGACCAAATTCTAAATGCGCAGTCGTTTGTGAAACAAGGCTATGCGCGCATGGTAGCAGAAGAGGAGCTTGATGCGAAACAATTCCTTCATGAGATTCATCAGCTTCAACAGGAGAAAGGAAGTATCCTTCGAGATATGGAAAGCTACCAGAGTGAGAAAGCCAAGGATAAAGTGGTTCAGATTATTAAAGAGGAAGCGAAGAAGTAATCCTTACGAGAGGAGGGGGAGTGCATGAGGCCAGTCTTTTGTAAGTATTGCAGCAAACCGATTGACGACCGGGATGAACTCATCACTGCGACAAACTATGCGAGAATCTATCCGTATCATTATTTGTGTTACCAAGAACTGGAGCAGGAAACCACAACGGTACAACGTGTGTGGAAGCCGTTAAATGACGGGTTAGGGACGTACATCGCGTTCCTAATGCTCATCTTATCTGGATGGTTTGCCTTTACAGATACACTTGGAGCTGTAGGGGACATCATTGCTGCGTTGTCGCTCTATCCAATCGGATTACGTGTACTTTCATTCTTCTTATATGAACTAAGAGTTCCAAATCAGAGCGGGTCGCAATAGACCTGCTCTATTTTCTTTATCGTAGAAGTCCAATGTGGTAGAGTTGGACTATTACTCTTACATGAATTGGAAGGAGGGGTTCAGTTGAAGAATCATCCGGATTACCAACAGGAGTTGGAACGTTTGACCTTCACAACGACGTACATGGATTCCGTCATTGCCGCACAAGAACTTGACCAGGAATCGATGCAGAAGCGTCAGGAACAGCAAGTGGCATCTCTTGATTTCAAGGATAGTAGTTTAAAGTATCAAGACATGCTGACCCACGCGAATTTCATGAAAATGTCAAAGGAGCAATTAGAGAATCTAAAGAAACTTCGAAAGAAACCCTACTTCGCACGCATTAACTTCCAACGTAAAGACCGACCATCAGAAACGTTCTACATCGGTAAGGTATCCCTATTTGACCGTGAGACACAGTCTCCCATTATCTTAGATTGGCGTTCGCCCTTAGCGAATGTGTACTACGAAGGGCGCTTAGGAGAAGTGAGTTATGAAGCCCATGGTGAAACTTACGAAGGTCACGTCTCATTAAAGCGGCAATATACAATCGAAGAAAGCGAACTCATCGACTTTCGTGATATTGATTTAACGACGAAGGATGAGATGCTTCAGCAATCATTGGACAAAAATGCGGACCACCGCCTATCTGAAATTGTGGCAACGATTCAAGAGGAACAAAACGAGGTCATTCGTGCCAACTTACGGAAGCCAATCGTTGTCCAAGGGGCAGCAGGGAGCGGGAAGACGACCATCGCTCTTCATCGAGTTTCCTATTTCCTCTACACGATGCGGGATGTGTTTCAACCAGAAGAGATGCTCATTCTTGCTCCGAACCGGTTGTTTATTGATTATATGAAAGAAGTGCTTCCTGAACTTGGGGTGGAGAAGTCTCATCAAACGACATTTACTGATTTCGTTCAGAAGGTGACGAACCATTCATTCAGTATACGCAATCAACATGACTTGCTCACTTCCATATTAGAGGGGAGCGGAAATGGGATTGAACTACAAATTGCAGAGTGGAAAGGATCCAAACGGTTCAAAGAACTGATGGATCAATATATTATATCGCTTAAACAATCCTTCTTAGTCGAGGAGGATGTGTACATTGGCGAATTCCGAATCAAGCAAGGAAAGAAACTAAAGCAGCTCTTCTTAGAAGAATATGCGTACATGCCATTCTATAAACGCAAGGAAAAAATACGGCAGCTTCTTATGCACGAAGTACGGAATAAGAAGAAAATTATTCTTCAGAAAGTGGCGAAGAAGTACGATGATGAATTAGACCGAGCGTTATATGGCATTAAAGATGCGGAGAAGCGGCGTAGAAGAGTTTCCTTCCTCATGGATCAGAAAGAGCAGAAACTCGTTGATTTAGAGAGGGAAGCAAAGTCAGCTGTCTCTCGTTACATGCGTCTCTATCCGAATAAG
This sequence comes from Pontibacillus halophilus JSM 076056 = DSM 19796, assembly GCF_000425205.1. Taxonomy (GTDB): domain Bacteria; phylum Bacillota; class Bacilli; order Bacillales; family BH030062; genus Pontibacillus_A; species Pontibacillus_A halophilus. The sequence goes on from NZ_AULI01000013.1 coordinate 61,041, forward strand.
AAGCTAACCGCATATTATAAAGGGCTATTTGAATCTGAGGTATATACGGAACATACAACCTTATCCCTCCAAGAGAAAGAAAGGTTCAGAATGTATATGAAGGGGCGCTTCAAGAAACATGAATTAGATGCAGATGATTTAGGAGCACTCTTGTATCTCCAGACCCACTTATATGGTATCGACCCAGATTACAAGGCGAAGAAAGTGGTCATCGATGAAGCGCAGGATTACTCCTACATGGAGTTTGCTAGCTTAAAGCGTGCCCTAAACACCGAGCTGTTCACCATTGTAGGAGACCTTGCACAGGGCATCTATCATTACCGAGGGTTGAAAGAATGGACACCGCTTCTTGAAGACCTCTTTACTCAACCGAGCTATCAGACGTTGCAGAAGACTTACCGAACCACTGTCGAAATCATGACACTAGCGAACGATGTGCTCGCTCAAATGAATGCGAATCTGCCTCAAGCAGAACCGGTCGTACGACACGGTTCAATCCCTTCTTTTCTGTCTTTAGAACCTGGCTATGAGGCGAAGATGGAGGCTGAGTGGAATTCGCTCAAGCAAGAAGGATTTAAAAGTATCGCCATTATTGGTAAGACGCTTGAGGAATGCCGATTCGTCTACACCCATTTAACAGAAGAACTAGGTGACAAGTTTCAGCTAATCGAAGGAAACGAAGTGATCGACCCAAATGCGATTGCCATTATGCCTGTCTATTTGTCTAAAGGGTTAGAGTTTGATGTGGTTTGGCTTCTTTCCATAAATGAATCTTATGAGGCAACGGAACTTGATGAGAAACTCCTTTATGTGGCCATGACTCGTCCGCTTCATAAGCTTTATCTTGTGGGTGCTACTTTAGAGTCCTTTATGCTTAACCATGTTCATCAAGACCACTATACACATTTTACGCCCAGATGAGACATCTGGGCTATCTTTCGTTAATGGCAAGCATGACACATGAATGACGCCCTTCTGATTGTGTATGATTGAAATAAGGATCATCTGGGAAATTTACATAGAAGAAGTGACCATGAAAAAAGGAGTTCTGAACATGAAAGCGATGGCAATTAATGAAGCTGGTAGTCTAGACAACTTATCTTTAACTGAGGTGCGTGAACCAGAACCAAATGGGGATGAATTACGCGTTCGAATGTATGCTACAGGGCTAAATCCTGTTGATTATAAATTAGTAGAAGGTGGCCATCCGGAATGGTCCTATCCCCATGTCCCAGGGCTCGACGGTGCAGGAATTGTTGATGCTGTTGGGAGTGAAGTAGAAGACGTCCATGTCGGCGATCGTGTTCTGTTTCACTGAGATTTGCGAGCACAAGGGACACTCGCTCCTTATACCATTACGAAAGCACATACGGTAAGTAAGATTCCTGAAGAAATTAGTTTCGTGGATGCAGCTGCATTACCGTGTGCAGGCTATACGGCCTATGAAGCCTTATATAAGAAGATGAAGATTGTGCCTGACCGTACCATCCTCATTCACGGCGGTTCTGGAGGGGTAGGTGGCTTTGCCATTCAACTTGCCAAACATGTGGGACTGCAGGTGATTACAACAGCGTCGAAAGAAAATCATGATTTCGTTCGCTCCCTTGGTGCTGATGAGGTGATTGATTATAAACAAGGAATGGTGAACGACCACGTGCTATCGTGGACAAATGGTAGGGGTGTCGATTATATTCTTGACACCGTTAGCTCTCAGAATGCGACTGATTCCATGTCTGTGCTTTCCTACCATGGTGAAATTGTGACGATTCCTGGACGAGTGGACCTAAATTCGGTCGCACCATTTACCATTGCTCCCTCGGTTCATGAAGTTGCACTTGGAGCCATTCATGCGTATGGGAGCAAAGAAGACCAAAAAAGCTTGCGACGAATGGGGAGCGTTATGCTGGAGCTTGTTCGAGATGGCAAGCTAGACCCAATGGTTGAGCGTGTCATTTCCTTAGAGGAAGCAGCACAAGGCATGAAGGATATGAAGGAAAATCGCTTTAGAGGAAAGCTAGTTGTCTCCATTGAGGAGGAATAGGAACCCCTATCGCTTGCTTCCATAATTGAGGAAGAATAGGATAAAGGTGTACGAACATTGAAAGGAGCGATGAATATGAACTTATCTTCTACAGCAACCTTGCACAATGGTGTTGGAATGCCATGGGTTGGACTAGGTGTTTACAAGGTAGACAGCGGTGCAGAAGGAGCGGAAATTGTACAAACTGCGCTAAACGTTGGCTACAGAAGCATCGATACTGCCTCGTTCTATGATAATGAGGAGAGCGTGGGACAAGCCCTGAAAGCGACAAACGTTCCTAGGGAAGAATTGTTTGTGACGACGAAGGTGTGGAACAACGAACAAGGCTATGAGGAGACGTTAGCTGCCTTTGACCGTAGCATGGAGAAACTAGGCCTTGACTATTTAGACCTTTACTTAATTCACTGGCCTGTTCCGGGTAAATTTAAAGACACATGGAAAGCACTTGAGAAGCTTTACAAGGATGGGAGAGTTAAGGCTATTGGTGTTAGTAACTTTGAGCCTCATCATCTAGAAGAACTTCTTGAAGTTGCTGAAATAACCCCAATGGTTAACCAAATCGAAATGCATCCACAATTAAATCAGAAACATATTCGTTATTATTGTGCACAGCACACCATTCAAGTAGTAGCGTGGTCCCCAATTGGAAGAGGTCGCTTCTTCGAGAATGAAACGATTCAGCGTTTAGCTAAAGCCTATGATAAATCGCCAGCTCAGGTTATCCTTCGGTGGGAATATCAGCACGGGGTCATTACAATCCCGAAGTCTGCTAAGGAACATCGTCAGAAGGAGAACGGGGATGTGTTTGACTTTAGTTTGACCCAAGAAGAAATGAATGAGATTGATTCCCTTCATACGGGAGAGCGCATTGGTGCTCACCCAGATGAATTTGATTATGAAAGTACGATGTAAGTAAGGTTAATCATGTAGAAACACCCAGAGCATTTGTTCTGGGTGTTTTTGTATTTCGTGTAAGTGGATTGTTCAAATGATACTGCTGAATTAGGAACTTCGAAAGACGCTCCGCCTGATAAGGAAATCAGAAGACACTTCGAGGTGGCAGATGGCAATTGTGGGAACTTCTAAGTTTGCCGTAGGAGAGCGAGCATCAGATTTATTTTTACTAAGTCATCACCACTCTTAATCCGTAATACCATGACGAATGACTTTTACTTGTACGTTGAAGTTTACTTCTATATTGGGATAGAGCTCATGCCAATCTTTACTATCTACACTTTGTTGGCCTACCTTCTCTTGGTAAGTGTTACCGAATCCAAAGGGATCAGATTTCATTTTTTGTGTTTTTTGAAGAAGTTGTTCCATCTGAAATTCAATGCTTTTAGAGATTTGTTCTTCTAGTATTTTGATGACTTCAGGGTTCTCAAGACTCACATTCTCCGATAGCTCTAAGATTCGGGCTGTAAGATTCACCTTAGCGGAGAATGAAGGAGTGTCTACATTCGTTAATTCTATATTGGTTTGACTTTTGATTTCATCTAAATCCATATATAGAAATTCTCTCGTTTGTTGATTCGCTTCGTGGCGAATATAATCTTTGATTTCCCTAGTTGGAATTGCGATTTCTAAATGTCCGGATTGATACCTGCCTTGTAAGAGCTTAAGAAAGAATCCTTCTTTCGCTGTAATTTGCCCGACCATTTTCTCATCTCGAAAGAGCGCTAAATTCATCACTGTAGCTTTCGAATTTTCAAGCTTTATCATCGGAAGGACGGGGTCTTTCCCATCTGAATAGACGTTTGATACAAAGTGATGAAGGGTTGCTTGAGGAATTTTCTCTTCTTGTATATTCTTCTGAATGAGCGTATACAAATAGTTTCCAACGTTCGGTGCATCCTCAAAGTTATTTGTATTCATGACTTCGTTGGCAGATGTTTCTGAGACAGCTAGGTAAAGCATGTCTGCAATCGCTGCATCCCGTATCATTGTATCGGTTACCCTCATCACGCCTTCTTCTGCCATTTCCTTTCCATAGACAACAAGTCGCAATTGTCCTGATACGAGTTCTTTACTCGATTTAAGTGAAGCATCTTGCATAAGTCCTTTAGAGGTTTTAGCTCGACTTACGATAATTTGAGAAATGTTTGTCGCATTGGGGTCGAATTGGAAGAGTACCATTGTACCTTCTAGCCATCCTTCTTCCAGGAGGTCATACCCGACTACCGTCACAATTCCAAGTTTCTCAATATATTTTCGGTCTACACATGCTGTTAATAGAACGAGGATGCACAGCACGGCGATAATTTTTCTCATGGTGAGCCTCCTTTAGAAGCTTTACGACGTTGTACTCGTTTCTTAATTAGTACAATAGGAAGAAGGATGACCGGATAGATGAAAGCAATAACTGACCCGATCTTAGCCGTCCAGTCTGTTAGCATATTAATATCCATTCGGTATTCAAATAGATTTACCACGATGTAAGCGATGATGGCAAAGGCATATACGGACTTCTTTTGTTTAAATTGGAATAACCGCTTCCCACCAGATGTCATTGCCCATAAGATGAGGATGAGGTTAGGCAGAATGACCATAAGCCATAGGCCAACAGCGACGAAATCAAAGCGTTCAAGAACTGAGAATTTAATAATCTTGAACATAGCAAGCGTCGCCCAAATCATCGTTTCAAGCTGATCGCCGCTAAAATAGCCAATCGACACAAAGGTTACGATGAAGATTAAGAAGGTGGTGAACGCTACGGCTAGCTGGGAGGAGAGCCATACCCATTTCTTGTTGTCGATATATGGGTAAAGGAAGAACAGAAACTCGAAGCCGAGTACGGTAAATCCAGTTTGAATGGCGCCTAACCAAAGTTCGGATAGCCCACTTTCAAAGAGTGGCATATAATGTTCCCAGTGAATGAGCGTAGCTGGTCGATACACCATGAAGATGAGCCACACCGTCGCAAAGAAGAAGATAAATGAAACTCCAGTTGCAACTCGTAATCCGCCTAATACGGCATAGACACATAGTGAGATTAAAATAAAGCTAATGGCAAAAGTCGACATCTTAGGGAAGATGTAAACCCGCACGATTTCAGTATAGTTGAGCAACACACTTAGAAAGAGGAGCATCAAATAGCCAATGTAAAGGATGCCTAGAAATTTCCCAACCCACTTCCCAAACAGGTCTTGTTGAATACCGAAGATGTCGGCATTTTCGTATTGCTTTAATATGACAATCATAATAGCGACAACAATGTGCATGGCAATCCCTGCAATTAATACTGAAATCCACGCACTTTGTTTCGCCTCGCGATATACAACGGCTGGGACGCCCATAATCCCTGCCCCCGTCTGAACCGTATGGATTAGGAAGAATAAGTAGAAAACTCCAACCGTCTTACCTTTACGAACATCAAGGTTTACTTTCATCACTATCCCTACTCATCAATATCTTTTTTCTCGAGAGCTTTGGCTCTAGAGAATCGCTTGATTTCTTGAGGTTCATTGGAATATGGTCTTCTGCTTGCCCATGGCCATGGGAGACGGAATATGGAACTTCGTAGGTCGACTAAAGTTAATGGATATAAAGGAACTAAGAATGGGCGACCTAATGATGTGAGCTTTAGCAGGTGGATAATCAGGAAGCTAAGCCCATACATAATTCCGAGAAGCCCCCATAACCCTGACAATAGAATCATCGGAAAGCGAATGACACGAATGGCAGTCCCCATTAAATAACTCGGGGCAGTAAAGGAAGCAAGTGCACTCAAGGCAATCACGATGATGAGAATGTTACTCGTAAATCCAGCTTTAACAGCTGCTTGCCCAATTACAACTCCTCCTACAATCCCCATCGTCTGACCTACCTTAGTGGGTAGCCTAGCCCCAGCCTCACGGAGCAGTTCAATTAATAGCTCAAGGAGCAAGGCTTCTAGTACGGGCGGGAATGGGACGTTTGCCCTCGACTTCCCCAACGATACGAGTAGAGAGGATGGAACGACTTCATAATGATAGGTTAGCGCAGCCACATAGGCAGGGGTTAACGTAATTGAAATCATCATTGCGAATAAGCGTAAAATTCTAATGAACGTCCCCATGTTCCAACGCATATAAATGTCCTCTGTCGACTCAAAGAAGCTGAATAGAGATGTTGGTCCAATAAGTACGTTCGGGCTTTTGTCTACCATGATGCCCACTTTCCCTTTCTTGATTGCATAAAGAAAGCGGTCGGGGAGCTCAGTGGTCAAGAGTTGTGGGAAGATACTTGAGGATTTATCCTCAATAAGCTGCCCAAGGACGTTCGCATCCATGGCATCATCGACCTCTAAATCTTCAATACGCTGCCGAATGGTATTCACATTCTCCTTGTTTGCAAGGTTATCTAGATAGATCACACGGACCTCAGTTGAAATCATCTTACCAACCGTCAGTTTCTCCATCTTTAAGTCAGGACTATCAATCCCCCAGCGAACAATATTTAAGTTGGTTACGAGTGATTCGTTGAATGCGATTTGGGGACCGAATACAAGAGATTCATTTTCTGCTGCGCCTACTTGTCTCGATTTTAATTCTGGTATGAGAAACGTTACAGCTTCTTCATCCCCCTCGACATATAGACAGCAATGTCCTTTACATAAGATTTCTGCTATTTTATTGGAATCGCTTTGGTTCTCACCGGTGCCAATCGGAATTTCGTTCATGATTCGGTTATGATCCCAAGGTTTTTGAGAATTTAACAATGTACGAAGGATCATAGAATTTAGTTGATCCTTGTTGATTTGATAGGTGAAATATGTGATGAGCACTCGCCTGTTAGCTATGGTGAAATCCTGAAGATGAAGGTCAGGATTATGGTGGAGTGCTGTTTTGATCGTTTCCTTAAATTCTTCAATTGTACAAGGAAAGCTACTGCTGGTTTGAGTTGTCGTTTTGGTGGACTTTTTTCTTCGCACGACCATCATCCTAACGTATAGATTACGGTTAGTATGAGATGAATCTCAGTATTTTATGAAAGGCAATCGATAGAGAGAAGAGACTCTTGGCTACATACATAGTGGAAGAAATCGAGATGCATACTAAGTGAAATACAGGTGCAAAGGGAGTCTGCCATGGGGATGCAGTTAATTGAAGCCTATATACCAAATAATCATTTCGAATCGGTAGATGAGAAGTTACGAGAACACGCCTACACGTCTTATTTCACTTCAAATGAGTCCAGTGAACGTGTGCTTGTACGTATTCTCGTTGATACGGATGAAGTAGAGAATATTCTTAATTACTTAGAGAGTGTATCAAATGTGGTGGATGGGTTTGAAACGATTCTATTGCCCGTGCAGACCTATCTCTCAAGAGAAACTGTAAACGAACAATCCTCTGAACAAAATGAGGAAGAGACAGAAGACGAACAAACCATTCTCTTAAGAGCGAGTCGTCAGGAGCTTATGTCAACAGTTGAGACGAACAGTCATGCGACAGTCAATTATACGTGGCTTATTTTCCTTTCTTCCATCGTCGCGACCATGGGATTTATTAAAGATAGTGATGCAGTTGTGATTGGCGCAATGGTAATTGCTCCTTTAATCGGTCCTGTTATTTCTATGGCGTTCTCTGCGATATTAGGTGATTATCGCTTGATGGGGAAGGCTGCGCTTACGGCATTTATCGGAGTAGGACTAGTGATTGTCGTGTCATTTATCTTTAACTTTATGTTCGAGATCAACACAGATACAAAGCAATACATAGCCAGAACAGAAGTGACGTGGTCAGACTTCTTTCTTGCCTTAGCAGCCGGAGGAGCTGGGTCTATTGCAACCCTGAATCGGAAAGCAGGGAACCTCGTTGGTGTGATGGTGGCCGTGGCGCTTGTGCCTCCAAATACAGCGCTTGGTATGGCACTTGGGAATGCAAGTTGGAATGATGCATATGGAGCTTTCTTGCTCATTGTTGTGAACATCTCATGTATTCTACTTTCGGCAGTTATTGTCTTTTCCTTAAGTGGAATCCGTCCTGTTAAGTGGCAGGAAGTCCAGCGTGCGCATGTTTCTCGTTCCCTCTCCATCGTGTTCGTATTGCTCATTGTCGGAGTGTTAATGGCGGTAATCTTCTTAGGCCAAGATATTAAATCTATGTAAAGGGTAGACAGACCGCCTTCTCATAAGAGGGGATGAATGTCGGATTGAACGGATGGATATTGGTGCAGAAGGGTTTCCATTCTACTATCACCGACCAATTGCTCGGAGAGGGCTCGCTTATTTCTAGAGCTTACTGGTCTACAACGTACAGTCGAGCATAGAATAAAAAAGATTGAAAAAGATGTGAATGTTGTATTGCAATAATTTTTTGAAAATTATATAATCGAACCATTAAGAAGAAGGGAGGTTACGACCATGATGAAGACACGATTGATTGCCATGAATCGAATAAAGGTTGTGACCTCCTTTTCTTCTGCGATCGTGTAATTCGTTACATATACGTTCGTTGGGTTGGGAGAAGTAGGTCGCAAGGGGTAGATGTGACCTGCCATAGAGTGCGCACACGTCTTAGACGTGTGCGCTTTTTTTTTTGTGGATATGAGGCCTTTGGCTTTATATAAATCATTTAATCTTAAGGAGGAGAAGAGAATGAACAATGTTGTGACACGTTTGAAAGAAAAGGTAGGAGCCAGTGCAGAAGGTGGATAGGTAAGTAAAGAAACGGGGGGATGAACATGTTTTCAGTTCTAGGGAAATTGGGATGGTTCTTTAAAGAACATAAGAAACGGTACTTACTTGCTGTAATTGCTCTCATCATAGCCAGCTTTATTGATATCTTGCCACCAAAGCTTGTAGGGATTGCCATTGATGAAATTCAGTTCAACACGATGACGGAGGAACGATTGTGGGAATTGATTGGAATTTATGGAATCTTACTCGTGAGCAGTTATGTCATTTCATATTATTGGGGAAGGCAGCTCTTTGGAGGAGCATTCTTATTGGAACGTACAATGAGAACAAAGCTCATGAAGCATTTTCTTTCGATGAAGCCGTCATTCTTTGGGCGATTTCGTACGGGGGATTTAATGGCCCGTGCTACGAACGACTTGAAGTCTATATCAATGACATCGGGCTTTGGAATCTTAACTCTCGTTGATTCTACATTCTTTATGATTATGATTATTGGGGTGATGTCGCTCACGATTAGTTGGAAGTTGACGCTTGCTTCTTTATTGCCACTTCCAATTATGGCGCTTCTCATGAACCGATATGGAAAGACCATTCATGAGAAATTCACGAAAGCACAAGATGCATTTGGGGAGATGAACAATGATGTCCTTGAATCAATCCGTGGCGTTCGGGTCATTCGTGCCTTTGTTCAAGAAAAGCAAGATGAAGAACGTTTCAGTGCCATGACAGAAGATGTGTACGACAAGAACATTGAAGTGGCAAAGATTGATGCCATGTTCGAACCGACCATCAAAATATTAGTCGGCCTGTCATACACGATTGGTCTTGGATATGGAGCACATCTCGTATTTACAAATGCGATGACGCTTGGTCAATTGGTGTCGTTCAACGTGTATCTCGGTATGTTGATTTGGCCTATGTTCGCAGTCGGCGAATTAATTAACGTGATGCAGCGAGGAAATGCGTCGTTAGACCGAGTCAATGAAACGTTGTCTATTGTTTCAGACGTCCAAGAACCGACAAAGCCGAAGCAGGTGCTAATTCCAGAGCGCATTGTATTTAAAGGGGTTACCTTCCAATATCCTGACACAGCTAGGCCACAATTACGTGCAGTCGACCTTGTGGTAGAGCGTGGAGAAACAATTGGTGTAATTGGGAAGACCGGTTCAGGGAAGACAACATTGTTCCGTCAATTGTTGAGAGAGTACTCAGGGATGTCTGGTCAGTTAATCATCAATGATGTACCGATTGAAGAGTTGGCGTTTGAAGCAACGAGAGGATGGATTGGATATGTCCCGCAAGATCAAATCCTGTTCTCAAAGACAGTCCGAGAGAACATTCAATTTGGTGATTCGAACGCTTCTGATGAGAAGATCAATCGAATTCTTCAATTGGCTTATTTGAAAGATGATATCGACCATTTACCTGAAGGGCTTGATACAAAGGTAGGCGAAAGTGGGATTACGTTATCAGGTGGACAGAAGCAACGCGTTTCGCTAGCGCGTGCCCTTATTATGGAACCTGAAATCCTTATTCTCGACGATTCCATGAGTGCAGTAGATGGAAAGACAGAAGCCAACATTATCAAGCATTTGAAACAAGAACGAAATGAGAAAACAACGTTTATCTCGACACACCGGTTATCGGCGGTCCAGCATGCTGATCAAATCATTGTCCTTGAAGATGGAGTGATTGTAGAGCGTGGTACACACGAAGAATTGGTGGCTAGCGGCCAGTGGTATGCCTCTCAATTTGAACTTCAGCAAATGGAACGGCAAGGAAGTGAATGAAGATGAAGAAATCAACTGAACGACGTCTAGTAGACTATGCATGGATGTATAAGCGAACAATCTTAATTGGGTTACTTTGTTTAACGTTTGCGGTGGCTTTAGAACTCACTGGGCCGTTTATCGCAAAGCGGATGATTGATGAACATATCCTCGGGATTGAAGCTACTTGGGTTCAAGTAGAAGGAGCAGAAAGTCGCTATGCTGTTGACTTCCGAGGAGAAACGTATGTAAGAGAGGACCGTATGGATGCGTCAATGGAGAGAGTGGGGGAAGCAAGTATCGTCCAAACCGGGCGGACGTACTACTTCACGGATGAAACAGTCCCCTTTGAAGGGCAGAAGTCGTATGAAGATGGGGTCCTGGCCATTGACACTGGGGACGAGATAGTGGAAGCTGAAGCGACTCCGCTTGGCTTAAATGAACTTTATTCGTTCTTTGCACCAGAAACACGTTCCATTGTGTGGCTTCTTGGTCTCTATTTCGTTCTGCTACTCTTTTCAGCAGTCTTTCAGTACGCAGAGACCTTTCTGTTGCAGAAGTCTTCCAATCGTATTATTCAAAGGATGCGAAGCGATGTATTTAATAAGATACAGAAACTCCCTGTTTCTTATTTCAATGACCGGCCAGCAGGTAAGATTGTGGCACGGGTTACGAATGATACAGAAGCCATCCGTGAGCTATACGTGAAGGTGCTCGCTACCTTCTTTACAAGCGCCATTTATATGGCAGGCATTTACGTAGCTTTATTTCTGTTGGACCCGCGCCTCGCTTCGTTCTGTCTTCTATTAATTCCAATCCTATTTATCTGGATGAAGGTGTATAAGAAGATGGCAGGCTCATACAATGAAACGATTCGTTCTACAAATAGCGATTTAAATGGGAATATCAATGAAGCCGTTCACGGGATGTCCATCATTCAAGCCTTTCGGAAAGAGGACCAAACAACGGAGGAGTTTGAGGAACTGAATACGAAGCATTTTACGTATCAACGTAAATTACTAAACTTGAATTCCCTTACTTCCTTTAACCTTGTAAATTTATTACGCAATGTTACGTTCGTAGGATTCATTTGGTATTATGGTGGCTCGTCAATTGGTGTAGGGTCCATCGTATCAATAGGGTTACTTTATGCGTTTGTCGATTATTTGAATCGTCTCTTTCAACCCGTCACTGATGTGGTGAATCAACTTGCCCAACTGGAACAAGCACGTGTTGCCGCAACACGTGTATTCGAACTAATGGATGAACAGGCAGAAGAAGATGACCACTCGTCTATTCCAAGGTACAAAGGGGACATCGTATTTAATCACGTTTCCTTTGCATATGAAGAGGACCATTACGTCCTAAAGGACATCCATTTCCATGCCAAAGAAGGTCAGACTGTGGCATTCGTCGGCCATACCGGTTCAGGAAAGAGCTCAATTATGAACCTGCTATTTCGTTTCTATGATCCTCAACTGGGAGAGATTCTTATTGATGGACAACGAACCGTCGATTTGTCTCGTCAACAAGTACGAAGCCACATGGGGATTGTATTACAGGATCCGTTCTTATTCACTGGAACCATTCTATCTAACGTTACGATGAACGACCCTCGTATTTCGCGTGAACAGGGTATTGCGGCATTGAAGAAGGTTGGGGCTGACCGCTTCATAGAGAAGCTGCCTAAAGGCTATGACGAGCCTGTAAAAGAGAAGGGGAGCACTTTATCAGCAGGGGAACGTCAGCTATTGTCCTTTGCAAGAGCCCTTGCGTTTGACCCGGCTATTTTAATCCTCGATGAAGCAACTGCGAATATTGATACAGAAACAGAGAAGCTCATTCAAGATGCGCTTCAAGTCTTGAAGGAAGGCCGAACAACGCTAGTCATTGCGCATCGACTTTCAACCATTCAACAAGCAGACCAGATACTTGTCCTCGACCACGGTGTACTGAAAGAAACAGGTACCCATGAAGAACTTATTAAGGAAGAAGGCATTTATCACAGCATGTATAAGATGCAGCAGGGGAAACTGGAAGAAGCCGCAATTTCATAGCATAATACAGGGAGGTGCAACGTGCATCTACCTTTTTTTGTTTAGGGAAGGAGGATACGCATGGAACGTGATCAAGAGAATCAAAATGAGCATGAAGAGGTCCAACACCACTCATCTGACTCTGACTTAATTGAAGAATTTGATGATGAGGAAATGCGAGAAATGCTGTATGGAAATCGTGAAGCAACAGAAAAGCAGCCGAATAAAGAGTCGAAGCGACCGTTCCCGAAGTGGATCTTCTATTTTATTGCGGCCGCAATGGCGTTAAACGTAATAGCTGTACTTCCAAAGACTTTCTCAATTCCCGCAATTGAATTTCTTGGTACGTCTGCTCAGCTGTTAACAAATGAATCTATAGATCAATATCAGGAATCTGTCGTTGTGATTGAAGTAGGTGAAGCAAGGGGGACAGGGTTTTCCATTTCAGAAGATGGTTATGTTCTAACGAATGAGCACGTAGTCGATGAACAGGGACCGATCACGGTAGCCTTCCCAAATGAAGGGTTGTATTCAGGTGAAGTGGTTGAACGTTTCCCAGATGTTGATTTAGCCCTCCTTAAAGTAGAGGCAGAAGAAACGTTACCGTTCCTAACTTTAGCAGAAGAAACTTCATTCACCCCTGAAGAGCACGTCTATTTCATCGGCAACCCATTGAGGTTTCAGGGAATTGCCAATGAAGGAGAGGTCATAGGGTATACGGAAGTCCAAGATAAAGAGCGACCGATGTTGATGCTCGATGCTCCAGTTTATAAAGGGAATAGTGGAAGTCCGGTTATTAATAAGAATGATGAGGTCATCGGGGTCATCTACGCTACTCTTCAAACCGAGGAGTATGGAAAAGTCGGCTTAGCTTCTCCCATTTCTTATTTCCATGAAAAAATGGAAGAAGTGGACCGAGAATACTAATTATTCACTAGATTGTTGTAAGATTGGATAAGGATAGTATTGGAACAGCTGGGCTGCGTGCAATACGTTTAAACTCATACGTTGAACTTGGTTAACGATAAATTCTGTTTCATAATAGTCCCCGTTGTCATATTCATCTGAGCACCGGTCGAACAAGGCATCTGCATGAGGAGGTATGGTGAATCCAAGTACAGACAAGCGATAAAGAATCGATTGCGCTGCTAGACGGGTACCGTCATAGCCACCGCCAGAAATAATGGTACCTCCTACCTTGTTGTCAAAGATTGATTCTCCACGTGGGGTAGAAACAGATTGATATTCATTTAAGCGCTCCAACACAAGAGAAGCAATGCTGCTCTTTTCTCCGACGGAAACCGGAGAACCGAGTATAAGGATTTGGGACTCTTTAATCTTACGTAAGACAAAGTCGAAGTCGTCTTCTGTAGAAGTATGATCAGCAGGAGTGCCTAATGTAAGCGTAAGATCACGAAGGTGAATTCGCTCAGTATCAATTTCTTCTTTACGGAGAATGTTTGTTGATTCTTGTAGCAGCTTCTCCGTTTCTTGGTCATCTATACTTTTATGCGGACTGCAATTTAATAGTAAAGCTTTCATTTGTGCGATCTCCTCTCTGATAGGATACTTATGTGTTCCTTTAATATTCCCCGTCTAAACTTGGACGTATACTTGTTTGAGAAAATGAGAGGTCGGGAAATTCACCAACACGAAGTGCTTACGGATGGAGGGATTTTATGCTTCATTTAGCGAGCGATTTGGAACACTATCATCTTCAAGCATCCGATGGAGAAATCGGAAACGTACAGGACCTTTACTTTGATTGGACTCATTGGACCGTGCGCTACGTTGTTGTAGATACTAGAAAATGGCTACCAGGGAAGAAGGTTATACTCTCTCCCTATGTATTTCATACCGTAGTTCAAGAAGAAGAAACGCTTTATATGACAAAGAGTAAAGGTAGTATTCAAGAGCTACCATCTGTGGAAGCGCAAATTAAGAGTACGGACTCAGACGACGTTTCTTATGCGCCGTACGACCATGCTCGATTCCATCGAGACGAGCAGGATGGATGGAATCGGAACAATCGGATGCAGAGTGTGAATGAACTTTCTTTCGATTCTTTCCCGTTCTACACGGAAGAAGGAGAAAGGGTTGGTACGATTACAGATGTACTAATAGAGAATAAGACGTGGGATATTCGTTATTTGGTTGTTAGAACGGAGTCTACGTTCCAGCAGTCGTATATTCTCGTGTCTCCAGAATGGCTCTTTCAACGTGAAATGGAAGAAATGGGGGTCTTTTATCTCAATATGAATAAAGAGACGCTTGAGAAGGTACCGAGCTATGATGGGGAGTCAAATGTGCCGCGATCATATGAAGAACAGCTTTATAACGCTTGTCATATGCCAAAATATTGGCAGTAATCCAAGTGTTGGATTAGGAGCCTTGCTACAGAAATGGTAGCAAGGCTCTTTTTTTATGGGGATAAAGGCGCTAGGTACAAACTATCAATCTTCCAACTTGTCCAGGATATGGTCGAGATATCCCCTAGATTCGAGTTGGAATCTGTTGTATGATACCCATATTGAACAGGCTTCCAAGCCCGTCATGATAGGAAAAACATGACTTAAATATGACAAGCAATGAAATTGTTTTGTAACAGAAATGAAAAAAAGTAACGAAAAACACCCATAAATTGATCAACCAAGACGAAACTTTTATTAGCTGGAGGTGATAGAGGTTGATCAGACGTCTGTTTCACCACAAGCACAAAGAAAATAATATAGAAGAGTTGATTGAAGCTGCCCAAGCTGGAGATGAAGAGATACAAAATCAACTTCTCTCTCAATATCAACCTTTTATCGCCAAAAGTGTATCGGAAGTATGTAAACGATATATTGACTCATCTAAAGATGATGAGTTTAGCATTGGCCTAATGGCTTTTCATGAGGCCATACAATCCTACTCAAAGGATAAAGGAAGCTCTTTCCTATCTTTCGCGAAACTGGTTGTAAAGCGAAAAGTCATTGATTATATTCGCTATGAACAGAATCATGTTGTCACTGCGTCACTTGATGATGAGCACGATGATGAACAGCTTGAGAATCCTCAGGAGATTCAAGCTGCAAAGGACCGTTTCGAGAAGGAGTCTCAGAACTGGCAACGAAAAACAGAAATTGAAGATTATAATGAGAAGCTACAAGAGTTCAAGCTCTCTTTCTCAGAGTTAAGTGAAGTCGCACCGAAACACCGGGACGCACGTGAATCCGCCATTTCAGTAGCGCGCGTTATTTATGAGGACGAACTATTGCTTCAATTTGTTCAAACAAAGAAGAAGTTGCCGATTAAAGACTTATCTACGAAAGTATCGGTTAGCAAGAAGACGCTTGAGAGAAATCGTAAGTTTATTCTAGCGATTGTTATTCTTATGAGTGAGGACTATGTGTATCTAAAGGAATATGTGAAGGGGGTGTAGCTGTGAAAAAAGGGATCGTGATGGAGCTCGGTAAAAGCCATATGGTCGTGATGAGCCAAAGCGGAACCTTTTATAAAGCTGAGCGATATGCCCATGTAGACGTAGGAGAAGAGGTCTCCTTCCAACCTATAGAAAGACCTCTTATTCGAACTGGCACTTCGCTCTTTCGCACGATGGCACGTGTAGCTGCCGTTATGCTCGTCTTCTTTGTCGCACTTATACCATTCTGGATTTATCCGAAGGAAGCGTATGCCTACGTCAATATCGAAATGAACCCAAGTATCGAGTTGGAGCTGAATAAGGATATGAACGTGATTGGCTTGTCCGCTCTCAATGAAGAAGGACGAAAAGTCATTCAGAAGCTCTCTAACTGGAAAGGCAGCTCTGTTGCTGAAGTAGCTGAACGTCTAATCCGTGAAAGTCATAATCAAGGGTACATTGGAGATGGAAGTAACGTCATGATTGGTGTCAGTTATTCTGCCTCGGAAGAAGAGGACGCTTCATTTACCGCATCGATTGATGAACAGATTGATCGTCAATTCGATTCCTTAACGGTTGCGACATTTGAAGTACCAACAACAGTTCGAGACAAAGCGAAAAAGCAACACGTGTCTATGAACCAGCTTTATGCTTCTCGTTACTTATTACATGAACGCAAAGAGCGGCCTATGAAAACGTTCAGTCCTTCTGAATGGAAAGCGTTCCAGGCTTTCTACCATTCAGAGTAAGGCCCTTAAGAAGACTCGTCTTTATTTAATACATCTATTTTACGGTCACCTGCTATTTGAGCAGGTGTATTTTTTTTTGCACATTGAAGCTTTTCACTGAAGCGCTTTCGGGTACACTATAATAAAAAGGGGAGATTACTATGGGTCAATCACTTGGGGTACAAGATGGAAAGCTTGCTCCTTGTCCATCTTCACCAAACTGTGTATCCACACAAGCTACGGATGAAGAAAAGCAAATGGCACCACTCTCATTTAAAGGGAGCTTGGCTGAAACAAGAAGCGTGTTAAAGGAACTTATTGAGGAGTATTCTGATACGAAGATTGAGACAGAGGAAGAGCAGTATATTCATGCAACCTTTAAGACGAAATTGCTTCGTTTCACGGATGACGTAGAATTTTATTTGGACGAGGATGCTGAAGTCGTCCATTTCCGATCAGCCTCCCGGACAGGTTACTCAGACCTTGGGAAGAACCGAAAGCGTATGGAGGAACTTCGTAAGTTATATAACGAGAAGTAGTCTTTTCTCATTCGAGGAAAGACTTTTTTACATTTTTAGGATGATTCGAGTTTACAGTGGGGGAATAGAGGTATATTCTTAATCGAGTGAGAGAATTTTTGAATCTATGAAACTTTTGTCTAAGATGTGACGTAGAAGAAAACAGAAACTTACATTTATACCAGAAGGGGAGAGTAAATTGGCAGAGCAAGCGAAAAAGAAAAATATGAAGACATGGATCATCGTACTTGTCACTGTACTTATCGTTGGAGGAGGGGGCGCAACGGCATTTGGCCTTCTACTTAACAACAGTCCTATGGCCGTGTACACAGAAGCCCAAATCAACACGTTAGAGGACCAGGAAGAACGAATGGAAGACTATAACAAGAATGCAAGAAGTATTGCAGAGCGTACGTTGGAAGAGGATTACGGCGTAGATGGCTCACTCTCCATGAACGTCAATGCGAAGGGTGGAGAAGCTGCTCAATCTCCGAACTTAATGCTAGTGAAAAGTATTCTATCTGGCATTGAGCTAAATTACGAGCAGAAAACTAAGTATGAGACAAAAGAAATTTATGGCGGCTTTGACTTGCAAATGCAAGGGCAGTCCTTAGGTAGCGCCAATTTCTATCAAGACGAAACCAATACATCGTTCCAAGCACCATTCTTGTACGACCAATACTTAACGTTTGAAAACGATCGGTTTAAAGAATTGATCGAGCGCACAGGCGAGTCCGCAGAAGGAATGGAGACATTTCCGAATTTTGTAGACTCTATGCAAGCAAGTCTAGAACCTGAGGAAGCGAATGAAATTCTAAAGGATTACGTCGAGACGATTGCAGAACAACTCGGGGAAGACCAATTCTCCATGGAAGATGGAGTTGAATTTGAAGGGGAATCCTACAAGAAAGTAACGTTAGATGTAAGTGAGGAAAAATCCCAAGAACTGATTACAGCTGTACTAGAGCAACTGAAAGAAGACGAACGTGTCAAAGAAATTCTTGAGACACAAGCGAATCTAAATGGATTACCGTCTGAAGAAATACAATTTGCAACATCTGTTCAAGAGGCAATTGATAACGTAGACCAAATCAAGCTTCCTGAAGGAATTAAGATGGAAGCCTATATTAAAGATGAAATCATCGAACATCAGCTATTGATGATGACGATTGGCGATGAAGAAAGTCAAGGCGAGATTTCCATGCAGTTTGATTATCTTCCAGATGGCGAAGAACGCTATGAGAAGGCACTAACGTTAGATGTTACCTCCCAACCTGATGAGGCGAGTTTCCAATTGAATTATAGCGAGACAGGGAATGCTTCTGGTGAGGACCTGAAAGTGGATTATACATTTGGAACAACGATTGAAGATTCAACTATGGAGCAGCCAGTTAAATTGGAAGGTACGGCGAATGCGGTGTATCGCGAGAACTCCGTAGAAGCCCAGTTCAACGTTGACCTAGGTGAATTATCTGGTCAAGCAGCTGTCGCATCTCCACAGTTCTCCGGAACTTATAAACAAGAAACGACAGAAGAAGATGACACATTTAAACAAGATATTGAACTAGGAATTGAAGCGGGCATTGAGGACCCAACTCTTGGGAACCAGAACTTTGAAGTTACGTTTAACGTAAATCAAGATGTAGCCTTTGGTGGAGACTTATCCTTCCCTGATACTGAAGGAGCTGTCAACCTTGCGGATGCTACAGATGAAGAACTACAGCAACTCGCTCAAGAAATAGAAATGAACTTCCAGTCTCATGTGGGTCAATTCATGGGCGGATTCGGTGGATTCTAAGCCGATATCAAGGAGGCATTATAAATGAATCGAGTTATGCTTTGGTTCATGGAATGGAGGGCGACCGTACGACGGCCGTCCTCTCTTTTTTTAGCATTTGTGTTCCCTCTTCTCTTTGCAGGTGTCGTGTTCACCGCAGGTTCAGCTTACCTCGAACACAATGGGGAAGAACCAATCATTGTTGGGGTCGTTGACGATGATGATACATATGAAACGAAGGCGCTTCTCAATCAATTAAGCCAAGAGGGTGCGTTAAATCAAGTACTTTCGTTTCAGGAGGAAGACTCTGAACAAACTGCCACACAGCGTGTGAAAGCAGGTGATTATACAGGGATCATCGTGATAAGAGAAGGATTTACCGATTCGTTAAGAAGTGGAGACAATGACCCGATTGTCGTGAAAACGTCTACGAAACACCCGATCCAGTCAGAGATGCTGAAGCTCTTGCTTAAGGGGGGAGAAGGCTATGTAACAGCAGCCCAAGGTGCCGTCAACACGGTCTACCATTTTCATTTAAAGCAGCTGGGTGGGGATGAACGTTCCTCACAAGTTCAAAAATGGATTGCTTCTTTTACTTTGTTCGCCCTTTCTAGAAATCAAGCTTTTGATCAGGAAACGTTATCCACGAGCGGCCAGGTTCCGTGGGATGTGCATGCCTATGCTGGAGGCTTTCTAACGTTATGGGCGCTCACACTACTACTCCTGCAATGGTCGTTCAGTAAGCGGTTGTGGGGACCGTTGCAACAACGCCAGCGAGTGATGGGCTATACATTGCCGTATCGAGTGCTCCATCAACTTATACATTATGCCTTTTGGGTGTTGCTACTTATTTGGACGTATATCGTCGGACTCTTTGTGTTTACGAGCAACACGATTTATTGGGGAACGGCGATTGGAAGTAGTTTACTGATTTCGCTTACGTTCGCATCACTTATCGTGTTCTTTGAAATCTGCATTCCCCACGAATTCGTTCGAACAACGGTTGTCACAGCTTTTTTCCTCTCGGGTTTACTCATGAGTGGCGTATGGATTCCAAGCCTCTATTTGCCTGAGTGGACAAGCTTTATAGAGGGGATGCTGCCACTTTCATCGATGTATAGCGGGATTGTCCAAATGCTGAGTAAGCATGGAGAGCTAGAATGGATGCAGCTTGGCGGCTGGACAATTAGTCTGCTACTCCTTACATCCATCATTGCAAGAGGGAGGGAGCGGCATGATGCGTACCTATCTTCAGCTTCATTGGGCTAGGTGGAAACGAGCGCCTTTCCTTAGCTTGTTGCTCTTCTGTCTTCCTCTCTTCTTGTTGTTCGGGAGTTTCTTAGGTGCATCTCAAACGACCACGGATGCAACGGTTCCGATTGGTTGGGTTGACTTAGATGATTCTGATTTCAGTAAGCGGGTATATACGGAAGTAAAGAAAGCAGAGCGCGTAACGCTTGTCTCCCTTAGAGAAGAGGAAGCGGAGAGAGCGGTGCAAAGAGGAGATGTAGAAGCGGCTTTTATACTAAAGGAAGGATTTGCAACAAGGCTTCGGGAAGGCGAAATAAATGACGTGTTCACATGGCTTAGGTCAGAACGTTCCCGCTTGGATGTCTTTGTGAAAGAGAAGATTGGCGAAGAAATGATGAGGATTGCCTTGGAGGAAAAAGCCATCTCCGTATTGAATGGTTATAAAGTTGATGCAACCGAAAGAGAGGTATCTCGTTGGTACAATCAGTACTTTGAGCCAGAGCCTTTATTTCAAATGGAGTTTTCTCAAGTGGATCGTCCATATGAAGACCGTTCTTCCGCTGTACAATCTTCGCTCATCCGTTCTATATTAGTCGCATACACACTGCTTTATTTCCTCTACTTACTTCGGTTCTTTACATTGGACAAGCATAAAGGGAGATTTATGCGCATATCCATAATGTCTAGAGTACCTTCCTATTATGGATGGAACTGCGCCTTTTTCGTAGTCTGTGGACTGCTGTTCTACGTTGTTGGTGATTACATAGGACAAGCGCTTGGGCTAATTAAGGGGAGTTCGATTTCTCATTATATTACCCTCGTTCTCCTCATGTTGCTTTTCTTTATTGTGTTGCTTATTGGAAGGAAGCGTGTTGCCGTGCTTGTGGTGCTCGCAGTTAGTGTGGGAGCTTTATTTGTAGGTAGTCTCCTCCTACAGTATGGAATGGTGTCCATTCCATAGATCGAGAGTGACAGGGAATGAAAGGGGTCATAGCGATGATCAACGTGAAGGATGTACAAAAGTCATACGGAAGAAAAGAAGTGATTCACCCGATGTCATTTACGATAGAGAAGGGGCAGTCAATCGGAATTATTGGTCCAAATGGAGCGGGAAAATCCACATTGTTGAAGATGCTTGCGACCATTGAGAAGCCGGATAGTGGTCAAATTTCGTATCGAAAAAAGCCGTATGCAAAGGTCGTCAAGAAGATACGAAAGGAAATGGCTTATGTCCCTCAAGATATTGCTCTTTATGAAGAATTAAAAGTGAGTGAACAGCTTCAATATTGGAAACGATTGTCCATGAAGAAAGGAACAACAGATTACTTAAATCAAATGATTGAAACGCTTGGCTTGCAGAAAGTGTGGAACACAAGAATTGACCGGTTATCGGGTGGGTGGAAGCGGAAAGTGAATCTAGCCGTCGGGCTGTTGAATCAACCTTCCATCATCCTTCTCGATGAACCAACTGCAGGCGTCGACATTGCTGCAAGACAAGATATGTTGAACTGGCTTCACCAGTTACACGAACAAGGGGTAACCATTATTCAAATCAGTCATGATATTGATGATGTGACGCGTTTAAGTGACGACTTGTTGTTAGTTGTAGAGGGTCGTGTCGGGTTTTATGGTTCAAAGGAACAATTGCCTGAGTATACCTCCGACATTCTAGAGAGGTTCCCTGACGAAGCTGATTTACCAAGCATACTCGATTATTTCAAACAGAAAGCCGCTTACCCGTACGGATAAGCGGCTGTTATTAGTCTCATGAAGAAATGTGCTTCGATTCCATTAAGAAGCTATAGGTTTCTCGGTGTGAACCATTGCAGCACACGTTCGCTGTAGCTTGATTTTTGCTACATGCTTATGTTGTGCGCAATTGACCTATTTATGAATGGAATGATTACACATTAGAGGGAACGGATAATACCGCCTTCAACACGTTGCATGTTGCCGTTGATTGCAGATGCTTGCTGAGAAGCAAGGAAGACAACGGTGCTTGCTACTTCTTCTACTGTACCAAAGCGTTGAATGAGTGAAGTTGGTTCATTTGCTTTAAAGTAGTTCTCAGTAAAGCTTTCAAGTTCTTCACCTGCATCTTCTGCGGCACCTTTCATAAAGCCTTCAACGCCTTCTGTCCATGTTGGGCCTGGAAGGACCGCATTAACCGTTACGTTCGTGCCTTTCGTACGCTCAGCAAGACCACGTGTAAGAGCGTTCACAGCACCTTTCGTTGTAGAGTACGCAATCATCGGTGCAATAGGCTTCACGCCTGCTTCACTTGAGATATTGATGATACGACCTGCATCACGTTCAAGCATCTTCGGTAGATAGTGGCTAGATAGACGGACCACGCTCATGATGTTCGTTTGGAAATAGTTCATCCATTCCTCTTCTGTAATCTCTTCAATTTGCTTAACCTCGAACCAAGCTGTGTTGTTTACAAGCACATCTAACGTACCAAGGTCATCTACTGCTTTAATCATCTTGTCAGCACCCTCAGGAGAAGAGAGGTCAGCTGCGACTCCGTGAACCTCACCAAATTCAGTTAGCTCTTTCACGATGCCATCTACTTTTTCTTGTGTGCGGCCATTCACAATTACGCGCGCACCTTCATTTAGAAATGTTTTAGCTGTTTCTTTCCCAATTCCTTGTGTAGAGCCTGTAACTAGCACAAGTTTATTCTTAAGTTTAAAGTCCATATTCATCATCCTTGTTGTCATCATATTTGTATCATGCATCGGTAATCGTATAGCAGAACGGATGGTTGAAGCAATTATGATGCTTGTATGTGTAGCTTATGCCAAATAAATTGATTCATCCGAAGCCAAAGAGATCCCTCTGTAGCTACTACAGAGGGATCTCTTTATTGTTACTCTCCTGATAAGCCGTAGAAGAAAAAGTGCATCATTTCGTCTATAAGCTTTGGGCTTGGCGTTCCATGGTGATACATGTCACGCACGCCGTTCGTAATTAGTTGTATATAGGTAAGTACAGCTTCATTGGACATGGATGGATGGATGAATCTTTCTTCTTTCCCTTGCTCAATAAGTTGTAAGAACAAAGGCATTACCTCACGTTGTGTGAACTCGTCAATAAATTGCTTCACCTGTTCCTGGTCTGTCATAAGGGAAACAACAAATTCAGAGTCAAACTGTAGAATTTGTTGCTGCTTTGATGTGAAGATATACGTCATCTTTTCCTTGAAGGAGAGGTCAGTTGCTTGAACGAGCTCGACAAACTCTCCAATGCGAGTGTGATAGTAATGTTTAATTGCTTCGACTAGCAATTGTTCTTTACTTCCAAAGTAATTATAGATGGTTACTTGAGACACTTCTGCTGCTTTGGCGATGTCTTGTATGCTAACTTTCTTTACACCATTTTCAGCAAACAGCGTAAAAGCTGTCTCCAGAATTATTTGCTTCTTTCGTTCTGTTCTTCGTTCGAAACCGTTCATGTTTTGCTCCACCTCTACGCTCTATCATACCCGTTCTTTTGAACTATTACAATTCATATAGTTCAAAAAAGGGTATACCTAGTGCCGTTCGTAAAGGCGGTCCTCGTAAGATGAAGGGCTGTTCATATAGGTGAAATAGGAAAGTGACGGTTGTACATCTGATGAACTGCCAGGGGTTGAATAGGATACAATGCGGAATACAGAAGCGGTAAGCAAATTGTAAAACGTATCGCTTCGCTCTGTCCCCCAAGTAGCTTCTTCCTGTAAGTTGTGCTTCCAATGTTCAAGTTGAATCTCCCGCGTTTCAATAGGAAGCGTGTGTAAGGACTGTCGATAAAGGTTCTTTACTTCTTTACATGCAAGCTTTAAGCCAATGGCTAATTGTACGGTACTTGATGTCTGATGCTCCTCTAATTCATGAATCAACTGGGAGGTCACTCCGATTGTCTGTTCATGCGAGTATGCTTGAAGTAACGTCTGAACAAGGGAATGGAGCGTTTGGTGTTCGTGTCGTTCCAAATGAATAGGATTGCCCATTTCTTATCTCCTTTCTGAATCACTTAGGTGCTGTCCTTATAATGGTTCTACTAGTTTGGGGTGAAAGAAGAAGGGATATACATCTCAAGTAGACACATGGGTAAAACTGTGGGTACAGTAAAGAGAAGGAGAGGTGGGGTGGTTAGATGAGTAAATTAAATTTATCTCAATTCGAGAAGAAAATTGAAGTGCGAAATATTGTCATGGAAGACATTCCTCAAATTATGGAATTACAGAAACTATGCTTCAAAGATATGGACCCGTGGAAAGAGGAGCATTTGCGGAGTCATTTGCTTCACTTTCCAGATGGTCAATTCTGTGTGGAATACGATGGAGACATCATAGGCAGTTGCTCGTCTCTCATCGTCAACTTTGATGAATATGATGACCAGCATACGTGGGATGACATCACAAATGAGGGGTACATAACAAATCATGACCCTGAGGGATATAATTTGTATGGCATTGAAGTGATGGTCCATCCAGATTACCAGGGAATGAAGATTGGGAAGAGATTGTATGATGCAAGGAAGGAACTAGCCGAACAGTATAACTTAAAGAGCATTATCATAGGGGGGCGAATTCCGAACTATCATCTGCACAAAGATGACCTGTCACCAAGAGAGTACGTGGAAGAGGTTATGAAGCAGAATATTTATGACCCTGTGTTGACCTTCCAAGTGATGAATGGATTCTCAGTCATGCGCATTAACCCAAATTATTTGCCAGACGATGATGAATCGGTCTCCTATGCTACGTTAATGGAGTGGAACAATGTTGATTATCGTGCGAAAACGAAGCGTCAGTTCAAGTCCTCTTACCCCGTACGCATCACCGTCATTCAATATATGATGAAAGAGATTTCTTCATTTGAAGACATGGCGCGACAAGTAGAGTACTACGTTGATGTTGCGTATGATTTCGGATCTGACTTTGCAGTGTTCCCAGAAATCTTTACAACCCAGCTCATGTCCTTCTTAGATGAGAAGATTCCTTCTAAAGCGGTACGGAAGCTGTCAGGATATACGGAGCGTTATATTGAGTTATTTACTGATCTTGCTGTGAAGTACAACATTAACATTATTGGAGGCTCTCATTTCGTAGAGGAAGATGACGAAATCTACAATATTGCTTACTTGTTTAGGCGAGATGGCACAATTGAAAAGCAGTACAAGATTCACGTGACACCGAATGAACGGAAATGGTGGGGTGTCCAAGCTGGTGATACTGTCCGTGTCTTTGATACAGATTGCGGAAAGATTGCGATTCAAATTTGTTATGACATTGAGTTTCCTGAGCTTGCCCGGATTGCGGTAGACCAAGGGGCCAACATTATCTTCTGTCCATTCTGTACCGATGACCGTCAAGGATACTTACGCGTACGCTATTGTGCACAAGCAAGAGCTGTTGAGAATCAAGTGTACACCGTAATCGCTGGAACGGTGGGCAACTTGACGCAGGTTGAGAATATGGACATTCAATATGCTCAGTCAGGAATCTTTACTCCATCAGACTTTGAATTTGCTCGTGATGGGATTGTAGGAGAATGTCACCCAAATATTGAAACAGTCGTTGTCGGGGATGTGGATTTAGAAGTATTGAGGAGACAACGTAAATCGGGGACGGTTCGACACCTTCAAGACCGTAGGCAAGACCTATTCAACCTACAATACAAGAAAGTCGAAGCAGAAATTGTTCCGAATGATTAAGAGAAACACAATCGTTTATACGATTCAGACAATTTTGTTATAATTATGTTACGTAGAAAGAGGGAGAACAGGAGACATATAGGGGGAAACACAAATGAAGATTGTTGTGATAAATGGAACACCAAGGAAGCACGGACGAACTAGAATTATGGCAAGTTATATTGCTGATAAGGTACAGGCAGAATATGTAGATTTAGCGACGCTTAAACTACCCATGTTTGATGGAACTTCAGAACAAAGAGAATTAGAGCAGGTAAAGTGGCTAGATAAAGTGGCGATGGAAGCGGATGCTTTCATATGGACGTCACCTGAATATCATAGTGGAATGAGCGGAGCATTGAAGAATGCGCTCGACTTCCTAGGGGGCGACCATTTCCGACATAAGCCAACACTCTTATTCGCTGTTGCTGGTGGTGGCAAAGGTGGAATCAATTCACTGAACCAGATGCGTCTTGTAGGTCGCGGTCTATACGCAACCGTCATTCCGAATCAACTAGTCCTCGATCCTCATAGCTTTATTCGGGAGGAAGAGCGACTGACAGACGAGGCGAGTGAGCAGGTGAATATGGTGCTCGAACAATTTGAGGAGTATTTAGGTCGTCTCGTTCGGTAAGACACCTACACATAGAGAAAGGACCTACCCATTTGGGTAGGTCCTTTATTTGTGGGAGAAGCCGACGGTTCTCTAGAAGCTATTCCATAAACGAAATCTTGTTAGACCAGTGTGTACTCGGCTGGAGGCTCATAGTACATGGCATGGTCGATATATTGAAGCAGGGAGTAGTGATGGTCGCTAACGTCATTGTCATGCGGGGAATAATGGTAAGCGTGAAGAAACGATTCAATTTTCTTTGCCAGAAAGTCGTCTTTCGTTCGCACCATTAAGACAAGCAAATCGTCCCACTGCCCCCAAAGTGTGAAATATAGCGCCTTATCGTAGTCCGCGATTTGTACATTCATATTGTCCATTGCCCCTTTCACGAAGGGTTAGTTCTAGTTTCTCCATCAAGGGACGTTTTGCTCGCGGACGTTGTTGGCGGCGTTGACAATCTTAAGAAGGTATAGAATAAACAACGACGTCACGTCTCACACTAATGATGAATTAATGGAAAGGAAGTGATGAGATGACAAGTCGTAATGGGGCGAAAGGCAGCCAGAACCAAAACTCTCCAAAGCGGACAGGCAATTTACCTGGTGGAGAATTAAATGAGGAATATGGCACAGATATCCTATCAGGGGACAACAACAAAGGGAAAGAATACCGCTCCAAAAAAGGGGCAAAGTCCCAGCTTAAACACCCTGGCAATCA
This sequence comes from Pontibacillus halophilus JSM 076056 = DSM 19796, assembly GCF_000425205.1. Lineage (GTDB taxonomy): Bacteria > Bacillota > Bacilli > Bacillales > BH030062 > Pontibacillus_A > Pontibacillus_A halophilus. The sequence continues at coordinate 88,195 of NZ_AULI01000013.1, forward strand.
TTAAGAGAAAGAACCTTGCTCATCTGTATGAGCAAGGTTCTTTTTTGGTTTACTGTACAGTGTAGCCTCCATCAATAATAGCGGCTTGACCAGTAATGCTCTTAGCTTGTTCACTAACGAGGAAGATTGCATAGTCTGCAATTTCTTGAACTTGAAGCAAACGCTTCTGAGGTACTAGAGGATAAATGACTTGTTCAAGCGCCTTTTCCTTCTCTATGCCGCGAGTCTTCGCTAGGTCTTCAAGTTGGTTTTGGACGAGTGGTGTATCGACATAGCCTGGGCAAATCGCATTAACTGTAATGCCATGCTCCGCACCTTCAAGAGCAGTTACTTTCGTTAAGCCAATGACGCCGTGTTTGGCGCTATTGTATCCAGCTTTGCCGGCAAATCCAATGACACCGTTAATGGATGCCATATTTAAGATACGACCATACCCTTGTTCTTTCATGATTGGGAAGGCATGTTTCGTTGCATAGAAAGGCCCTTTCAACATGATGTCGAGTATAAGCTCATACTTCTCACTTGGAAACTCCTCAACTGGAGCAACGTGCTGAATTCCGGCATTATTTACAATAATATCGATACGGCCGAATTTCTCAACTGTCGTATCAATCGCCTTCTTCACATCGTCTTCTTTCGCAACGTTACAAATGACCCCTTCTGCAGTTAAGCCTTGATCATTTAATGATTTAACTGCTTCATCAAGTGTTTCTTGATTAATATCATTTAGCATAACCTTCGCGCCTGCTTTCGCAAATTCAGTCGCAATTTCTAGTCCAATCCCCTGACCTGAACCTGTAATCAGCGCAATTTTACCATCTAACATGAGTGTTCCTCCTTAATTGTTCAGACTACGTTTACTTTGCCCATTTTTCTTATTTCAACCAATGTAATTCACAGCTTTTACGAAAAAGAATGACGTATGTTACCATGGATGTGTAAGAAATTAGGAGGACTGATTGATTATTTACCGACAATCGTTTACATGGGTAGTGTTGAGTCTTGTGTTTATCGCGATTGTGTCTATGTATGTCCAAGCTACGTAAAGAGTATAATAAGTGACGAAAGCCACTTCCTGATGGGAGTGGCTTTCTTTGTATGGTTGAGGAAAAAGGAGCTGTAAGTAATTAGATTAAGGGGTTCTTGTGCGTCGGGGTAGTGGATAACGAGAACAAATTTTCCAGATTCGAGGATTTAAAGAATATTTACAGCAAATGCCTCCATACTAAGTGCATACACCATTTTAGTAATCTTAGGAGGTACAGCAATGAAGGTGAAAGTACTAGGTATAACGCTGTTAACATCCCTTGCTCTTGTAGCTTGTGGAGGCGGAGACGATGAATCGGGTATGGGTGAGAAAGGTAACAACAACCAAGCACAAGATGTGGGTTACGAGAATCGTGACAACGGAATGATGCGTAACGGAGATAACCGTGACCTCGAAACGAATGAAATGAACAACTACCAGAATGGCGCTAATGAGAACCAAATGAATATGGATAACAATGATAATAACCGTTACGATGTGGCTCGTGAGCTTGCAGATGATGTAGCGGAGCAGGTGAAAGAAGTGAAGCGTGCGTACGTATTGAAAGGGGAAGAAAATGCGTATGTAGCCGTCGTGAAAAACGGGGATGCACAAGATGAGTTAAATGACGATATTAAGAAGAAGATTTCCGATATCGTGAAGAAGGAAGATAAGGAAATTAATAACGTATATGTATCTTCAAACCCTGACTTCTTTGGAATGACAGAGAACTATGCAGACAAAGTTCGTAACGATGAGCCAATTCGTGGTTTCTTCGATGAATTCGGTCAAATGATTGATCGAATCTTCCCTGAAGCGAACTAATGTATGTAACGCCTAGAACTTATTGTTCTAGGCGTTTTTTCTTTGTCTTTATTTCGATGTTTCCATAAGAAGAAGCCTCCACATCGGGAGTTTAATACTCAATTTGTGGAAGGTCCCTACCGCTTACCCATATAGAAGAGAACATTCCGTCATAACCTCCTCATATCCTTTGTAAACTATAGGGGAGGTGTGCGAATGAGACGGATTGTACTACTCGGTGGGGGCTATGGGGGCTTGAAGATTGCTCACCAGCTATTGAGTCAGTTGCCAGATGATGTGGAAATCACACTTATTGACCGGAACCCGTACCATACGATGAAGACCGAATTCTATGCGCTTGCGGCAGGAACGATTGCTGAGAAGGAAGTACGCAGCGCGTTTCCATACCATGAGCAGCTGCGAATTATGACTGACACAGTCCACCGAATTGACTTAGAACGAGAAGCAGTCGTGTTGCATCACCACGACCGCATCTATTATGACTATTTAGTAATTGGGCTAGGCTCGGAGGACAAGTTTCACGGAATTGAAGGAGCTCGTGACCATACATACAAGATCTCGACCATCTACCATACGCGAAAGACGTATGAAGCCGTGAACAACGTTAAGAACTTTGGTCAAATCTCGATCGTTGGCGGTGGGTTAAGTGGGGTGGAAATGGCTGCTGAACTCCGAGAAAGCCGACCTGATTTAAACATTCGGTTGCTTGATCAAGGTGGTGCCTTACTTAAAGCGTTCCCAGAAGATATTCAAGTTCATGCCAAGGAATGGTTTGAAGAACATGATGTCGAGCTTGTCTTCCATTCGAACGTCGATTACGTTGAACCAAATATTGTATGCAACACAGGCGTTTGCTTGTTGACGGATGCGACGATCTGGACGGCTGGCATTAAGCCAAACCGTGTTATTGATTCGCTCGCTGTTAAGAAGGATGCCGCTGGTCGAATTGTACTGAATGACTTCCATCAAGTTGTGGGGGTTAAGAATGTCTATGTTGTAGGAGATTGTGCGAGTATGGAATTGCCACCAAGTGCTCAACTTGCTGAACAACAAGGAAAGCAAATTGCGGAAGGACTCCTTCGGGAACTAAATGGGAAGCCTCCAAAGCCACCAAGTGAGATTGTCATTAAAGGGACGCTCGGAACACTTGGAAATCAAGATGGATTCGGTCTGACGTTTAATCGACCGCTTAAAGGGATGCTTCCACGCGTCATCAAGACCGGTGTGCTCTGGTATCATAAATTCAAATCTCTCTAGATACTCTTTAATGAGAGTAACCCTTCCGTTTTTGGGTATAAAAAGAAGAAGGAAGGTTTAATCACAAGGAGTCGTTTGTTACACTAAATCTAGGGAGAGAAACAAAGCGTTCTGTCCTCAAAGGGAAGATCGGTAAAAAATGGATAAGAAATCACTACAATCAGAAATTTCAAGTTATATGGGGAAGTTGTTAAGAGATAACTTTGGTAAAGGGCCGACATCGATTTACGTGTCCATCAAAGAACCCTTCTTAACGGTTTACATTCGTGACTTCCTCGGACCTATGGAACGTGTGCTTATCAATCAAGAACGCACGGACCGAGTTGAGGAAATGCGGGATTTACTCATGCAGGAGTTAATTCCTGAAATTAAAGCAGCTCTATGGGTCATGGCTGAAATTGACGTGCAAGAACTTTATTACGACTGGACGCTTGAGAATCGGTCTGGCATGATCGTAGGCGTCTATGGAGATCGTGAGAATGATACAGAAGCCTTGGAAGATTACCATGGCAAAGAGAAAGTTCATCGAGAGATTGAGCATGTAAGCAAGCAGGCCGAGAAGCTTCCAGAGCAAGTGGATTCGTTCTTCCTCAATGAGCGTACCTTACTTATCGAGCGAAACGGAATTCTCGTAGCCATCGAGAAAGAATTAATTCGAAGCGGGTTTGAAGAAAAGTTGAAATTAGCGAAGCGTCATCTGGAGAAAGGGTTACTTGATTTAAGTGCCTTTGAGAACATACTAGGTACGAAAGTTCGAGATGCTTTCGTAGACTGGGATTTCAACCTAGACAGGAGCTATTTCATCTTTGTCGTAGACCCAGTAACAGTATAAAACGGTAGCAATGAGCTAGACGATTGAGCTAGACATAAGCCGAAGAGGACAAGCGTCCTTTTCGGCTTTTTTTTATTGGAAAGATATTCTCTAAAGGGGGAGAGAGGGCCGCGACATGAAATATATTATTGATCACTCTACACAATCCATTCATCAAAGTACGTTCGTCGGCGATCGATGTGATTTGCATACAACACCGCTCTCGCAACGAGAAGGTACACATAGTTACGACTATATTGTACAACTCATGAGCCAGCAGCACTATCAAGCTTGTGCTTATTGTTCCCTAGTTCAAAAGTAAAGCAGAGTCACCTAAAGGCAACTCTGCTTTCGTGTTAACCAGCCCATACGTCTTTCGCGTATTGGCCAGTGCTCTGTAAGTGATTCAACCATTTTTCCGCATCTTCCTGCGATACAGATTCCATACGTTTATAACTTTCTATAAGCGTAGATTCGACGGCGGGGGCCATCTGACTTCCGTCGCCGCATACATACAACTTCGCCCCATTCTTCAACATGGAAAGTAAGTCTTCCGCATCTTCTGCCATCAAATGCTGTACGTACGTTTTCTCATGACCCTCCCGTGAGAAGGCAGTATGGAGGTGAATCAACCCTTCCTCATGAGCTTGTTCTAGTTCATCACGGTAAAGAAAATCTTCTTCCGGGTGTCGACACCCGAAATAAAGGTGGGCTTCCGCAAGTTTGTGCCCGTTGTCTTTCAGATGGGAACGAGCTTGGATGAACCCTCTATATGGTGCAACTCCAGTACCAGGCCCTACCCAAATCATTGGTGTATCAGCTGACTCAGGGAGTTTAAATTGTGAAGCAGGCGTGCTTACGAAGCAAGCCACCTTGTCTCCCTCTTCTAAACTAGCCAAATAATTTGATGCAACTCCTGCATAGTCACCAAATCCACTCCATGCTTCACCTTGTACGACACTCACTGTCACACTTGGGCGACCTTCTTGGAGGGAAGGAGAGCTTGAGATCGAATAGTAGCGCGCTTTAAGCGGTGGCAATAGTGCAATAAAACGCTCAAATGGAATCTCACAAGCCATATAGTGTTCGATTAGCTCAAGCATGGTTAGGCGCTTTTGCAACACTTCTTTCTTGTACGTTTCATCTTCAAGCAGCGCTTCCAACTCCACCTTGTGAGGCGGACAGGTTGTATGAGCAGCTAACTCACGAAGCTGAGCACGCGTCACTGGTTCTTGCAATTCCACATAATTCGAAAGCAGGTCTCTTACTGTCACAGGCTGATCAAGTGGTAAATGGACACTTCGTCCAGATGTTCCATTTATCTTGAGTGAATGATCGAGTTGAAGTCCAAATCGACTGGCAACACGATGAACGAGCTGCTCGCTATTCTGTGGAATGACACCGAGATGGTCTCCTTCAGAATAGGACACACCAGTTGGTAGCTGGAACTCAAGGTGACGTGTGCTCCTGCCACAAGATGGGGAGAGTAGCTCATGATTATCGACGATGGTAGCTTGGAAAGCTTCATGGTTTCTTGCAAGTGGTGTTGCGGTCATCCCATTTACAAACTCAATGGTTAATGAATGGTCGTTTCCATTTGAAGTGGCCGTTTCATCAATGTTGAATGCAGTCGCCAAGTCTTGCCAAACTTGTCGTTCCCACTCCTCATAATGACCTTCCATATCGTCACTTGCATCCCCCTCACCACGTGGGGCGATTCTGGTGGCACCTTTTGTTTCGAGCTCTTGGTCGATGAAGTTTGGTACAGCTTGGTACGTACTAGCCCAGTTGCGATCCCCGCAGCCAAACACTGAATAATGTACCCCACTTGCATCGCCATTGTTGGCGTGCTCTAGCCATTCCACAAAGCGCTGAGCATTGTCAGGTGGGTGGCCATTATAGGAAGCGGACACAATGAGCACAGCTCCCTCTGTCGGAAGGTGACCCGCATACTCATCTAAGGCAGCTACGTTTACTTTATAGCCTTGTTGACTCCCTGTTTCAGCAATTTCTCTCGCCATTCCTTTAGCCGTCCCTAGATTCGACCCGTGTAAGACAAGTAGTGGTGTGCCGTGACCAGGGCGTACAGCTTGTTCTGGAGCTGTTGCTTCTGCGTTATGTTCGTCTGTTGCGCGCGTTAGATTCAATGGCTTTCTTTGTTTCACTTGGATTGTCATGCCATCAGGCTTCAATGTGAGTGACTCTTTGATTTCGAGTTCATAATCTGCATGATCGATAAATTCAAAGTTCTGTAGAAGCATGCCAAGTACGAGGGTGGCTTCGTGCATGGCGAATTGTTGGCCAATGCAAGCTCGTTGTCCATTGCCGAACGGTTTGAATGCATGTTGGGGGATATCTTGTGGATTTTCAAATCGCTCTGGTTTGAAGCTTTCCACATCATCTCCCCACACAGATTGATCCCGGTGAAGGGCAGGCGTTAGAATAACGGCTGTTTGGCCTTTCTCAAGGTGATAGTCGTCTCCTAGTGTCGTGTCGTCCTTTGCATACAGTGCAAACGCTGGAGCTGTTGGCCATAGACGGAGCGACTCATTTAGGACATTACGAACGTATTTTAATTGCTTGACCTGTTTGTAGGAAGGTACACCCTGGTCGCCAAATACTTCATCAACTTCTTCATAAGCTTTCTGAAGTTTATCAGGATTCTTCATCAAGTAATAAATCGCAAAGGAAAGCATTCCACTCGTTGTTTCATGTCCGGCGATAAGGAAGGTGATGATTTGGAAGCGGATATTCTCATCCGAAAGTTGTTCGCCTGTTTCTGGGTCTTTCCCTTTCAGCATATGAGCGAGTAAATCATCCTCACCTTGGTCGCCTGCAGCTTTACGTTCTGCGATGAGTTGGTCGACGAGAGAGAACATATCATGAATGTCTTGGTCGAACTGTCGCTTCGCTTTTACCATTAGCTTATCTTGGATACCTAGACGTTGAAGTTGGTTCATTGATTCATCCAGCGCTCGCACCATGCTATCGACAAACCAGTGATTGGTTTCACGATAGAAACTGTTGAATCGATAGTTAAATCCGCACAATCCAATCGTATCGAGTGTGAGACGTGTCATATCTTCTGGGACATCAGCCGTTTCATTCGGATTCAAGCGAGCCCATTTCTGTACGAGCTGTACCGCCAAGTCTGTCATCTTATCGTGGTACCCCTTCATCGCCTGCTGACTGAAGCTTGGCAGTAAGATGTTATGAGCTTTCTTCCAGTTGGCTTCATTCGTCTCACTCGTGAACAAGCCATCGCCACCGAAAGCTCGGACTTTTTGGAGAGCGGGTCCAACCTTCTTGTCAAAGCGTGACTCATCGCTCAATTCTTTAACGAGATTATAACCGGATACGAACGTCGATTGCTTACCAGGATATTGGAACTGATAGATGGGCCCATATACATCGGCTAATTTCAGAAAGGACTGAATCGGCTTCTCACGATCAATCAACGGCAAGCTTCCAAGTGGACCATACGACTTTGCTTGTGGAATAGTACGGTGTGTCTGTGTCATGCAAATCATTCCTTTTCGTTAATAAATGGATAATGAATGAATATTCGTTCCGTAAACAATAACGGTGTACTTCATATTTATGAATGTGTTCGAATGGCATCCCAACAACTTGCTTCTATACCTTCAAGAAGTTCATCGGTTTCTTCTAACTGACCCTCTCGAACCAGCTTATGGTATTCCAGAAAGGCCCCTAGAACGATGGCAATGAGCGCATTGGACGGAAGCATCCGAATCTCATCTTTCGATTGGCCGTTTTCATAGAATGAACGGATCAATTCTAGTAATCGCTGGAAGCAATCTTGACTTGGTTGATTTAAGATATGGGCATGGTTGTGTGTCTTAATGAAATAAAGTGCGTCTTCGTGTTTATTTGTAAATGTAACAAGTTGTGTAAAGATATGGTTGAATTGTTGTCGAGTGGAGGCGTGAGAAGGGTACTGGTCTTGCAGCGTTTCCGTTAACTGCTGAACATGGAGCTGGAACAAATCGTTCACAAGTACATCTTTGTTATCGAAATAGCGATAGATTGTACCTGCGCCGACGTTCGCTTGCTTCGCGACCATGGGAATCGTTGTCGCCTCCGCACCACGTTCTGCAAATAAAGTTAGGGCTGCTTCTAGAATGTCGTCACGCTTCGTCTTAATCAATGTCAAAATCCTTCGACCTCCTCTTCATAAGAAAGCGGAATGATTATTCATTCCATTGTTAAGTATAGGAAGGGTGGAACTTTACTGTCAATTTATTTTGAATTGTTTCATAACCATTTCATGAAAATGATTCCAATGCACTACAAGAGGCGACAGCCTCCTGTGCGGAAGTTGTCGCCTCTTGTAAGTACGTGTCTTATAATCTATTGAAGTTTCCCTTGAATATCTTTCATCTGGTCCAAATGTCTTAGCTCATGCCAACCTAGAAACTCAAGCCACTGCTCAAGATTGAGCTCACCAAAGGCGGGATGTGGGAACGTGCGATTCTGTAGAACTTCCGCCTCTTTATTGTGAATAAGGAACATCGTCGCTTCACGGTTTCGTTCCATAGCAGCCTTCACTTCTGAAAGACTGGTAAACTCCCCATTTGGAACAGCCTGTTCAGGCGCTTGTACTTTATACGAACGGTCCGTGATACGATGGAGCGGCTTTTCTTCGGATTGGCGTACATCTCCGTGCTGAATGGCGTGGTTGATTAAGCCTACAATATATTTCTCCATTAAATACAAATGCTCAAGCGTCTCCATAATGGACCACTCTTCTAAACTCGGCTTTGCCAATGCAACCTGGTCGTTTAGTTCATCTACATACTGAAATACTTGCTCCCGTCTTTCGTCTAATCCGTACATGTCCATCACCTCTCCTTATGTAGTGGTACGAGTGTAACATATTTAGGAATAGTTGGATGGGGATACGGCTTGGATGATGTTCAACCCGATTTCAAAAAAAGGTTCAACTCTATTCCTTCCTCTCATAAATTAACTATAAGACTTGCATGAAGGGGAGATAGGTGTGAACCTAAATGATAATAAGGCGCTTCAAAGCGCAATTGAGGAGATTACCGAAATCGCGGAAGGGTTTGGACTTGATTTCTACCCAATGCGCTATGAGATCTGTCCTGCAGACATTATTTATACGTTCGGAGCCTACGGGATGCCTACACGATTCTCACATTGGAGCTTTGGGAAGCAATACCACAAGATGAAGCTACAATACGACCTCGGTCTTAGTAAAATTTATGAGTTGGTCATCAATTCAAATCCATGTTACGCCTTCTTGTTAAATACAAATAGCCTTGTCCAGAACAAGCTGATTGTAGCCCACGTGCTCGCTCACTGTGACTTCTTCAAGAATAACGTTCGCTTTAGCAACACAGACCGCAATATGGTCGAGAAAATGTCGTCTACCGCTGAGCGTATTGCTTATTACGAGAAAATTCATGGCATTAAAGCCGTTGAAGAAACCCTCGATGCAATTCTAGCCATCCAAGAGCACATTGACCCATCACTAGTCCGGCCGAAACTTGCCTGGACCTTAGCGGATACAGAAGTAGAAGAAGAAACAAAACCAAAACCAGGTCCATACGACGACCTGTGGGGAATGGATGATAAGAAAGAAAAAGTTGAAGAACCGAAGAAGAAACGTAAAAAGATTCCACCTCGCCCCGAGAAAGACATTCTTCTCTTTATTGAAGCCTACAGTGATGAGCTTGATGACTGGCAGCGTGACATTCTAACGATGATGCGCGAAGAGATGCTGTATTTCTGGCCACAGCTCGAGACGAAGATCATGAACGAAGGTTGGGCTTCCTACTGGCACGCTCGAATTCTAAGAGAGATGAATCTCACGTCTGATGAGGCAATTGAATTCGCAAAGCTCAATGCAGGTGTCGTGCAGCCGTCACGAACGCAACTTAACCCTTATTATTTAGGACTGAAGATCTTCGAAGATATCGAAGAGCGGTATGACAATCCAAATGAAGAGTTACAAAGGCAAGGCGTAAAACCAGGTTCTGGCCGGGAGAAAATCTTTGAAGTTCGGGAGATTGAGTCAGACATTTCGTTTATCCGGAACTACTTAACGAAGGAGCTATGCCAGAAGGAAGACTTGTATCTCTTCCAGAAGCAAGGCCGTGATTACAAGATTACAGAGAAGGACCATGAGCAAGTGCGTGACCAGCTTGTCACCATGCGTGTGAACGGTGGATTCCCATACCTTACTGTACAAGACGGAAATTATCTTCGCTCTGGCGAGTTGTACTTGAAGCATCATTACGAGGATGTGGAACTTGACCTCGATTACCTTGAGAAAGTGTTGCCGTATCTTCACTATCTGTGGGGACGCCCGGTGCATATGGAGTCGATTGTTGAGGGGAAAGCGATACTGTTTAGTTATGCTGGGAAGAAAGTGCAGCGGAAGTTTATATCTTAAGAGGGAAGAGGCTGTCTCGATTTGAGGCGGTCTTTTTTGTTTGCATACCCATGATTGGGGAAAGGGGTTTTGTGGAATCCTATTCGACTAAGGAAGATGTCGCAAACTAGGGAGCGGTTATTGTGAAACAACGAATCGTAGGGCTGCTACCGGCTCCTGAGTTGCCGGAGAGAGTCGTGCATCAATTGACTCAAACGTTGCCAAATTTGCTCGGAAACCATGTGGATGGAGACGTGGAGTGGAAAGTAGAGTGTCTCACGGACCCGCTAACAGGTGCGGCTGAGACAGCTCGTGAAATATTAGAAGAAACGGAAGCGAGAAAGCGCGAGAATGATTGGGACTATGCAATCTGTTTGACGGATTTGCCTGTGACACACGAGGGAAATATTGTGCTTTCGGATGTGGACCGAGAACGCTCGATTAGCCAGCTTTCTTTGCCTGCGTTTGGCTTTGTCCCAATGAAGAAACGAATTGCAGAAGTCATGGTGAACGTCATGGGGGAAATGCATACACCTCACGATTCAAATCAACCCATTGCAGATAAGAAACTGAAACGAATGTTTAGCGCAATACGAAGCATCGCCCCATCAGGGGATGAACATTGTTTACAACTCATTGTTGTACCAAGATTTATTGGTTGGCTTCGTTTAGTACTCGGGATGATTTATGCCAATCGACCGTGGTCTACGATGCCATCGTTCAAAGGTGTTGTGGCCATCGCCTTTGCCACTGGAGCGTACAGCTTAATCTTTCCCTCGGTATGGAAGATAAGTGAAGCGTTCCAGGGATGGCGCTTTGTGTTATTAATGGTGACAGCAATCTTTGCTATGGTCGCTTGGATCATTTTCTCTCATGAGTTATGGGAGAAGCCATCTCAACGAAGTAAGAGCCAGCTCAGGCGACTCTACAATATCACAACGGTATCAACGTTATCGGTTGCTGTACTCATCTATTATGCCTTGGTATTGGTGTTATTCTTCATTGTGGTTCGTATTTTCGTCCCGGCTGATTTATTTGCCATTCAGGTGGGGTTAGGAGATGGAGTCACCATCATTGACTATATAGAATTAGCTTGGTTAGCAGCTTCACTAGCTACACTTGCAGGCGCATTAGGTGCAGGACTTGAGAATGCTGAACTGGTCCGAAACGTGACGTACGGTTATCGCCAGCAGCGGCGTTACGAAGAGATGCATCGGGATAAATCTAATTCTTAATACCGTTTAACCTTCACTTTATGACAGAAGTGAAGATCTCATGAAGAGCTTATATGATAGACTTCGCATTGCTCGTAAGAAGCTAACCGCCCTTTCTTTGGATTGGGCGGTTTTTTAAATTGGAGTAAAAAACGATTGAACCAATTGAATACTTTGTGCTACGTTATATGTAACCGGTTACATATTGTCGAGGTGAAATGATGGTAACCATTAAAGATGTAGCCCGTGAGGCAGGTGTATCCGTTGCAACGGTATCCCGTGTGTTAAACAATAACGGTTACGTTGGGGTAGATACGAGAAAGAAAGTAATGGAAGCAATGGCTGTTCTCGAGTACAGCCCGAATGAAGTAGCCCGCTCCTTGTATAAACGGGAGTCAAAGCTCATCGGCCTCTTGCTCCCTGACATCACAAACCCTTTCTTCCCACAGTTGGCGAGAGGGGTAGAAGATGAGCTGAGTAAGTCTGGGTATCGGTTGTTACTAGGGAATAGCGATGAAAATATGGATAAAGAGCTCGAATATATCCAGACATTTGTACAGAATCATGTTGTTGGATTATTGACGGCAACAAACCACGTGGAAGATACTTTATATGATTCATTGAAACTTCCTATTGTGATGCTTGACCGTGCGTATGGTCACTATCCATCTGTCTATTCAGATGGAAGAGAAGGTGGAGGTCTAGCTGCCAAGACGCTTATTGACAAAGGAGCAAAGCGGATAACGCTTGTGAAAGGGCCTGCTCACATCAGACCAGCTCAAGATCGATTCAAGGGAGCGATGGATGTTCTTAGTGAGGCAGATGTGGACTTTGCCGTACTGGCTACAACCTCTTATTCATTCGAGGAAGCTAAAGGCTTTGCAGAAGAGTTGTTTATTAAGTATCCGAATACGGATGGAGTAATTGCGAGCAACGATATTGTAGGGATTGCCGTCATCCATCAGGCTTTGAAGCTTGGGAAAGTCATCCCAGACGATGTCCAAATTATCGGGTATGATGATATCCCGCAATGCAGCTTGTCCTACCCAACCCTGTCCACCATTCGACAGCCCGCTTATGAGATGGGGCGTCAAGCGGCTCGTCTCCTTCTGTCTATTATTAAGGGTGAGTCGGAGTGTGAGCGAACGATGCAAATGCCAGTTGAATTTATAGAAAGAAATACGACAAGAAAGGAATGAGATGATGAGAAAACCAAAGATTGCTGTCGTTGGAAGTTCTTCCATGGACTTACTTGTAACATCAGAACGCCGTCCGTTAGCAGGGGAAACCGTTCTAGGAGATTCATTTCAAACAGTCCCAGGTGGGAAGGGAGCGAACCAGGCAGTAGCAGCTGCCAAATTAGGTGCTGAAGTATATATGATTGGATGTGTTGGTGATGACCCATACGGAGATGAGATTCTAGCGAATTTCAATGCCCACGGCGTTCATACCGACTATGTGGAACCGGTTACACATGCTAAGAGTGGAACTGCTCATATCATACTAGCAGAGGGAGATAATAGCATTGTCGTTGTCAAAGGAGCGAATGATGCTGTCACACCTGCTTATGTGAATGGAGCAAGAGACATTCTTCGTGAGAGTGATCTCGTTCTTATTCAGCAAGAATTGCCAGAAGAAACGGTAATCGAGACAGCACGACTATGCGGGGAGCTGAACGTGCCATTATTACTAAATCCTGCTCCTGCTCGTGAAATTCCTGATACGCTTCTTGAACAAGTAACGTACATTACGCCGAACGAGCACGAAGCCGCTCTCATGTTTCCTGGCCAAGATCTTTCAGACGTCCTTCGACGCTATTCAACTAAACTGTTCATTACTGAAGGGGCAGAAGGGGTTCGGTATTTCAATGGAGAGCAAGAAGTCCAGGTACCATCCTTCCTTGTAGATGTTGTGGATACAACGGGGGCGGGTGATACGTTTAACGCTGCATTTGGAACTGCGATGGCAGAAGGACAAACGTTTGTTGAGAGTCTTCGCTTCGCCAATCGAGCAGCCTCGCTCTCTGTTCAAGGATTAGGAGCGCAAGGTGGCATGCCGACGAGAGAAGAAGTCGAAAAGGGGCTGATGGAATGAAGCGACATGGTCTACTAAATAGTCATATTACGAAAGTACTTGCAGACCTTGGACATACAGATACGATTGTCGTGGCGGATGCTGGCTTACCAATTCCGCCTGGCGTTGAGAAGATAGACGTATCTTTATCTGAAGGTGTTCCATCCTTTCTAGACGTCATCTCCATCTTGCAAGAAGAAATGGTTGTTGAACGAGCAACTGTAGCTGAAGAGATGGAGAGAAATGTACCCGTCCACACAGGATTTCATGAACGATGTAAGACGGTTGATTACGTATCACACGAAACGTTGAAGGAAAGTCTCACTAAAGCAAAGGCAGTTATTCGTACCGGAGAAGTTACACCTTATGCCAATTGTATCTTACATGCAGGAGTGACGTTCTAACAGGGGGGATTAGATGGATATTGTAATGGAGAACATTCATAAAGCATTTGGTAAGAACCGTGTGCTCGAAGGAGTGGACATCCATATTCACGAGGGAGAGGTTCACGCACTCATGGGGGAGAATGGGGCCGGGAAGTCTACGTTAATGAATATTCTTACCGGTCTCCATAAGAAGGATGAAGGTCGAGTAACCATTGATGGGAAAGAGACGACATTCGAGAACCCGAAAGAAGCGGAGAAATTCGGCATTGCGTTTATACATCAAGAATTAAACATTTGGCCTCATCTAACCGTTCTAGAAAACTTGTTTATTAACAAAGAGCCGATCAGCTCGTTCGGCCTCATTCAAACGAGAAAAATGAAAGCGGTTGCGAGTGAGCAATTCGAAAGACTTGGCCTTTCGATTCCATTGAATAAAGAAGCCTGTGAGTGCTCAGTTGGGGAGCAACAAATGATTGAAATTGCAAAGGCATTAATGACCGATGCCAAAGTGATTATCATGGATGAGCCGACCGCTGCACTAACAGACCGGGAAATTCAAAAGTTGTTCGGTGTGATTCAATCGCTTCAGAAATCCGGCGTGTCGATTGTTTATATATCCCACCGTATGGAGGAGATTTTCAGCATATGCGACACGATTACCGTTATGAGGGATGGGAGAACCGTCGATACGACACCAATCCCACGTACTAGCTTTGACGAAGTGGTTCGAAAAATGGTTGGCCGCGAACTGACAGACCGATTCCCGAGTCGGGAAGCTAACGTTGGCGAAGCGGTCCTTCGGGTTGAAGGATTAAGCCGAAAGGGAAGCTTCCACAACATAAACTTTGAGGCGCGGTCTGGTGAAATTGTTGGGGTAGCCGGACTAATGGGAGCAGGACGAACGGAAATTATGAGAACCATCTTTGGGCTTGATGGGAAGTATGAAGGTCACATTTACATGAATGGAAAGAAAGAAACGATTAAGAGTCCTCGTCAGGCGGTTCAGCTTGGACTTGGTCTGATTACGGAAGACCGTAAAGAAGAAGGACTTATACTTGACTTTTCAATTAGAGACAACATTGCGTTGCCTAGTCTAACTAGCTTCACGAAGAATGCGTTCATTCAAGAGAAAGAGGAATCAGACTTTGTTGATTTATTGATTAAGCGATTAACGATTAAGACAGAGTCCGCTCAAACAGAGGCACAACACCTGTCAGGTGGGAACCAACAAAAGGTGGTCATCGCGAAATGGATTGGGATTGGACCGAGAGTGCTCATTCTAGACGAGCCAACTCGAGGAGTCGACGTTGGGGCGAAGCGTGAAATCTATCAACTTATGAATGAGCTGACGGACCGTGGAGTAGCCATTATTATGGTGTCTTCCGAGCTCCCAGAAGTGTTAGGGATGAGTGACCGTATTCTTGTCATACATGAAGGAAATCTAGCAGGGGAGCTCTCGAAAGAAGAAGCAGATCAAGAGAAGATCATGACATTAGCTACTGGGGGGAATGGACATGGATAGCGTAGTAAAACAATCGAAGCAAACAGGGAACTTGATGCAGAAATTGGGTCCCTTTGTAGGCTTACTCGTACTTATGACAGTCGTTTCAATCTTTAATACAAGCTTTCTTGAACCATTGAATATCTTAAACTTGTTGCGACAAGTGGCGATAAACGCCTTGATTGCCTACGGAATGACGTTCGTTATTCTGACTGGAGGCATTGATTTATCTGTAGGCTCGATACTTGCACTGTCTAGTGCGTTGATGGCCGGCATGATGGTGTCAGGGATCGATCCGATTCTAGCCATCTTAATTGGTTGTCTATTAGGGGCATTAATGGGGACTGTGAACGGTCTGTTGATTACTAAAGGGAAGATGGCACCGTTCATTGCGACCCTTGCTACAATGACGATGTTTCGGGGTTTGACACTCGTCTATACAGATGGGAATCCAATCACTGGGCTCGGTGATAGCTATGCATTTCAGCTGTTTGGAAGAGGGTATTTCCTAGGGATTCCAGTGCCGGCTATTACGATGCTCATTGCTTTCGGTGTTCTATGGGTAATCCTTCACAAAACGCCGTTTGGCCGTAAGACTTATGCGATTGGTGGCAATGAAAAGGCAGCACTTATATCAGGTATTAACGTTTCTCGCATTAAAGTGATGGTCTACTCACTAGCAGGTTTATTATCTGCGTTAGCGGGTGCCATCTTAACTTCACGGCTGAACTCCGCCCAGCCTACAGCAGGTACTTCTTATGAATTGGATGCCATTGCAGCTGTCGTTCTTGGTGGAACGAGTCTTTCTGGTGGGCGTGGCTTGATTGTGGGAACGCTTATTGGGGCACTTATTATTGGCACGTTAAATAATGGCTTGAACTTACTTGGAGTCTCGTCCTTCTTCCAGATGGTCGTGAAGGGTGTCGTCATTATTATCGCTGTATTAATAGACCGAAAGAAAGCAGCTTAGGAGGGATAGGATGAGAAAGCTACTAGTAAGTTGTATGAGTCTGTTCCTAGTATTCTTAGGGGCTTGTTCGCTACAACCACCAGAATGGGCCAAGCCAAGCTCAGGAGAAGCGGGGGAAGATGTGAAGATTGGCTTGTCCGTATCTACATTAAATAATCCATTCTTCGTCTCTATGAAAGATGGTGTTGAACAAGAAGCAGCTGAACAGGACATGGAAGTTGTTGTCGTAGACGCCCAAAATGATGCAGCTAAACAAATTAATGATGTGGAAGACTTAATTCAACAAGGAGTCGACGTGTTGCTTATCAATCCTACTGACTCCTCTGCGATATCGACAGCCGTACAGTCTGCGAATAGCCTAGGGATTCCAGTCGTAACCCTCGACCGGTCTTCTGAGAAAGGAGAGGTCGCGACACTTGTAAGTTCAGATAACGAAAAAGGTGGAGAAATGGCGGGATCCTTTATTGTGGAACAGCTTGGTGAAGGTGCAAAAGTAGCCGAGTTGGAAGGGGTTCCGGGTGCATCTGCTACACGTGAGCGTGGTGCAGGGTTCCATAACATTGCAGATGAACAATTGGATGTGGTTGCTAAACAAACTGCCAATTTCGACCGGACAGAAGGTTTAAATACTATGGAGAATATGCTGCAGGGGAATCCGGACATTGAAGCCGTGTTCGCCCATAACGATGAAATGGCGCTCGGTGCTTATCAAGCCATTCAGAGTGTCGGGCGTGACATCCTTGTAGTTGGGTTTGACGGAAATGAGGATGCACTATCTAGTATTGAAGAAGGCAATCTTTCTGCGACCGTTGCCCAACAGCCAGAGGAGATTGGGAGACTTGCTGTGCAAGCGGGTCAAGATGTGCTGGAAGGCAATGAAGTAGAGGAGACGATTCCTGTCCCACTAAAGCTTGTATCAGAAGAATGATAAAAGAAAGCAGGGAGGAACATCACCTCCCTGCTTCTTTCTATTCGTCATCTTTAGATTTCTTGCGTGAGAAGGGCTTCGTTATCCCTCGGGCAGCGCCTGTGGCGGTATCCACGGATTTCCCAATGAATTTATTCCCCGTATTGCTTACATTCTTCACAAAGTCAGTCGATGTGTCAGACACTTTACCAATCAATCCTCCATCCCCACTAATGGATTTGACGACATCATTGGCTGTGTCAGCTGACTTGTTCACCAAATCGTTCGCCTGAGAAGCCGTCTTCTTAACCAAATTGTCATCGCGCTTCGATTTGTTTGAATCCGTCATGCAATCTCCTCCTTAAAGTGGAATTACTGTTATCCCTATGTGGAAGGAGGTGTTGATATGAATCTCAATGTGTAATGAGGGAGGTCAGCTATCTTTTCTTTGATGGTCTTTAGGAATCCAGCTCTCCCTTTCCCAAATCATGATGATTTGACTCTACTTGTTCTTGGAACGAACGACACGGTTCATAATGCCATCAAACAACCGATCTGAAGCTAACTTACGAATGAGTAATATGGCTTTGGCGGTTGTACCTGGAGCATAGCGTGTACGTGGCTTACTAGATAGGCTGGCCTTAGAAATTGTGTGTGCAATGAGATTTGGGCTCGCTCCAAAGTTCGGGTCGTTCACTTGGTCTAACAGTTTGCCGAGTCCTTTCGCTTGCTCGTGGTAAGCGGTATCACCAGATACGTTTCGCACGCTCTCTCCAGCGATGGACCCCCACTCAGAGCGAACTGGACCTGGTTCAATCACAACCACATCAATCCCGAACGGAGCAAGCTCCATACGTAAGCTGTCACTTAGACCTTCAACAGCAAACTTAGATGAGTGGTACCAAGCACCGAGGGGTTCGGCAATCTTGCCGCCGATTGAAGATATGTTCATAATCTTCCCAGCACCTTGCTGACGCATGTAAGGAAGAACAAGTTGGGTGAGGCGAGCCAATCCAAATACGTTCACTTCAAATTGACGTTTCGCTTCTTCAATGGAGACATCTTCTAAAGCGCCGTAAGAACCGTAACCAGCATTATTAACAAGGATATCAATCCGTCCTTGTTCGTCGATAATCTGATTGACTGCAGCTTGCATGGATGCATCATCTGTCACATCGAGTGCGAGCGTGTGGGCTCCCTTACTCTTCAATCCTTCCATGCGTTCGACACGACGAGCTCCTGCATAGACGATAAATCCTTTCGTTAATAATTGTTGAACAGTAGCCTCCCCAATTCCAGAAGAAGCTCCAGTGAGTAAAATAACTTGTTTCATGTCTTTATCCCCTTTATAGCTTTGGATGGATTATTCAATCCAAAGTGTAGTAATTTATAACGGATCCCTAAGTCGAGTATCCGTGGTAATTAGATGGAACGTTCAATCCAATCTTATCATAATCCATAATGAAAGGTTCGTCAATTAAAAAAAGAGTAGTGCAAGCCTACTCTTTAATCGCATTCCAACATGCCGTAACGACTTGTTGAATGTATTCATCTGTTAAATCGAATTTCCCAGTCTGCGCTCCTTTGGTTACAGAGAAAATCATGCCACTCAAGAGTTGAAACACAAGCTTCTGATCGAGGGGGCGAAAGATTTTTTCATTCTGGCCATCTTTAATCAGCGCAAGAAAGGCTTCGAAAAAGCCTCCATCATTCATCTCGCTTTCATGGAGATGAGAATCGTCCTTGTGAGTCTTATGAAGGGTGTAAGAATAATGTTCAATGAAATTGACTTCGTCATGGTGTTGAATACAATAGCGAATTAGATTCTGTACGAAGTTTTCGAATCGAAGACGTAGGCTTTGGTTAGGGTCATACCCATCAAGGACAAAGGAGCTCATCTTCTGACGAAGTTCTGTGTAGAGGACTAGGATCAGCTCTTCTTTGCTTGAGAAATAGTTGTACAACGTACCAGAACCAACGTCTGCTCGTTTTAGTATTTTCGAAAGTGTTACGGCTTCTACACCTTCATCAATGATTAACGTTAAAGTCGCTGATAAAATATCTTCACGTTTCTGCATTAGAATCACCTGTTTCTTTCCTTCATCCAACGATTGTTGGATTACTTGTTCCATGTGGTCTAGTGTACCAACAATACAATGGTTTTGGAAGGAAAAGGTGTTTATTAAATTGTATTGAAGAATGTAATGCGAATAAGAATGAGAGTAAGAAAGAATAGACTGTAGAGCATGACATAAAAAGTAAGGAGAAAAAGTATAGGATGCTTGAGTAGCCATTTGCTGACGTTCGTTAGTTTTTGATTCATCACTCATCCGCCTTTTTACGATTAGGGTTTGTGGAGGGGGGCGTTGCTATACATTTGGGAGTGAAATGCAAATCAATAGACAAGTGCTTTCTTATCCATTATGCTTCTAACATCTCAACATGTGAGCGTTTGGAAATAGAAAGGTTGGAGCGAACATTCCATCCAAGAGGTTAGGGGGAAATACGATGGACAAAACGACCGTACTTGTTACAGGTGGTACAGGGTATATGGCATCATGGCTAGTTAAAGATTTGCTTGAGCTTGGACATGATGTACGTGTAACCGTTCGAAATAAAAAGAAAGTCTCAAAGTACCAACATCTTCTCGACCTTGCCGAAGAGGCTGAGGGGCAGTTGTCCATTTATGAGGCAGATTTATTAAAGAAAGGCAGCTTTAACAAGGCTGTTCAAGGAAGTGAGTATGTCTTTCATACCGCTTCACCGTTCTTCATTTCTGGATTTAAAGATCCTTATAAAGAACTTGTTCGACCTGCGAAAGAGGGTACGATTAACGTCATAAATGCTGTAAATGAAGCATCATCCGTGAAGCGGGTGGTGTTGACGAGCAGCGCCGTCGCCATTTTTGGAGACAATTGTGATTTGGCAGGAAAGATAGCGTTTACAGAGAGGGATTGGAATAAAACGAGTACGGTTGATCATAACCCTTACAGTTACTCGAAAACGCTAGCAGAGCGTGAGGCTTGGAAGATGGCTCATAGTCAAGAACGCTGGGACCTCGTTACCATTAACCCGACCCTCATTGTAGGTCCGTCCCTTTCGAAGCGGACCGATTCCACAAGTATCACAATGATACGCGATTTATTAACAGGGCAGTATAAAACAGGAGTACCAAGTCTTATTAATGGTACAGTCGATGTACGTGATGTTGCGAAGGCGCATATTCTTGCTGCATTTACGAAACAGGCGACGGGTCGTTATTTACTTTCTGGCCGAGAGGCATCTATGCTTGAAATGGCACAAATCATTGAGAAGAACTTTCCGAATGAACATGCTTTGCCGAAACGAGAAGTCCCGAAAGCGGTTATTTGGGCCATTGCACCTAAGGTTGGCTTAACGCGCACGTATGTGAAGCGTAATGTCGGCCACCACACGAAATTTGATCATTCGAAGAGCGTAGCGGAGTTGCAGTTAAACTATCGTAGTCTGGAAACGACTCTAGTCGATCAGAAGAAGCAATTGGAAGCCGATCAATACTTGTAGATGCACCACACGATTTGAACCGAATGATTGAACAACTATAAGAGAAAGAGGTCAGTCATATGAAGATCTATTTAGCAGCTCCCTTCTTCAATGAGGAGCAAATTGAACGAGTAGAGTTCGTTCATCGTTTGTTGAACGAGAAAGGATTAGACGTCTTTTCACCTAAAGAGCATGATATGAGCGAGCTTATGTTTATGTCTGACAAATGGCGTGATGCCGTCTATGCAAATGACGTCATTAATATCTTGAAATGTGATGTGATGGTTGCCATTTATGATGGCAATGATGCAGGAACCTATTTCGAAATTGGTTATGCCACTGCACACCGCATTCCAGTCATTGTATTTAATGAAACAACGATGAAGGCGAATTTAATGATTACGGAATCTGCTCATGCTTGGTTGTATGACCGTGAAAGTCTACAAGCGTACGATTTCAAAGCGCTACCTACAACAGACCGTTTCCGAGGGGATATGGAATAGAAACGATAGACTCGGAACGATAGGTTCCGGGTCTTTTTGTATGAGAGGTGATTCAGATGATTTCATCTCTCACTACTCTCTTTATACACTGATAACTTTAAAGAAATGTACTGAAACTTGGAACCATTGAATAGGTTCTTCGTAATTAGTACTAAGACGGATTAGATTTGTTTCTTTATGACCCTTCTCTTGCTTTTCACAAGAAAGAGTATACAAAGTACAGATTTGTTAGTAGGGTGAATAGGGTATACAAAATTTAACTTACATAACAATTGAAAAAGGAGAGATTAGATGAATGATGCAGTAGGTTTTCCAAAACGATTGGGAGCGTTCTTAATTGACCGCATCTTATTAATTGTCGTCGGGAGCATACTAGGGGCTCTCATTCCGTTCATATCTAGCTTGACGGATGTATTGTACGCTGTTCTTGTTCCAGCGCTTTGGTACGGATATACGGTAGGAAAGCGGGCGTTAGGTGTTCGTATTCTGCGTATGGATGGAAGTAATCCAGGGTTCGGGACAACACTTACGCGTGCAATTGTAGGAGGAGTTATTTATTTCCTACCAGTTATCGCAGCAATCATCTATGGCTTTCTAAGCATTGACGTCACTGCACTAATCAATGAATTGAACCAGGTGGCCGCATCCATGACACCTAATGAAACCTTCGCACTTAATCAAGATGAGGCAGTAGCCTTCACAATCTTTGGCTTTTCCATGTTAGCGAGCCTATTAATTCTCATCATTAGCGCACTGATGGTTGGTTTCCGTAAAGACCACCGTAGCTTACATGATTTAGTCGCTCGTACGTATGTATCCGACTTAAAACCAGGTGAAACGATAGAAGAACAAAAATATTTGTTGGGGTACGCAAAAAATTTGGCATAAAAAAACACGCAAGCTCCAATCTTTACTACACTTGAATTGACGAGAAACAAATCAGTAAAGGAGTTGCGTGTACGTGTATTCTAACATCCCAGTACCAGGACTACAAAGTGTAATTATCAAGAAAAGTGAAGAAATCGGTGGAGATTTTCATCTTTATGTGGAGGTTCCAAAGAAGAGTCATAAATGTAAGTCGTGCGGTGACTGGACACAACGCATTCATGACTATCGAACCCAAAAAATCCAACACCTTAAACTCTTCGAACGGACAACGTATTTGTTCTA